>JAUPVD010000272.1 GCA_030917225.1 Pseudomonadota bacterium | reverse complement strand
GAGTCCGATCGGGCAGACGTAGCGGCACCAGGCGCGGCGGGAATAGAAGACTTCGAACATGAGCAGCAGGAAGACCCAGCCGAGCGCCAGCGAAGGCCCGTAGATCAGGGCACGGGAGAGAATGCCGGTGGGCGAAAGCGTCTCGAAGATAGTGTAGCCGCTGACCAGTGCCATCAGTGAAAACAGTACCCAGAAGACGGTGCGCGCACCGCGGTGAAACTCGTGGTCGGTGACGATCTTCTTTGCCACCAGCTTGAGGTGCAGCCACTCGAACCACTCGGCGACGAGATGGTAGGGACAGACCCAGGAGCAGAACGAGCGGCCGCCCAGCAACACCCACAGGAAGAACACCGTCGCCGTACCGATGAACAGATTCAAGATGATGTGCTTGTGCGCCAGCATCTCCTGCAGCGCCGAGTTGAGGTCGATCAGATGGAAACCGACGAAGCGCGAGGCCGTCAGTGCGCCCTCGAGCATCTGGATATCCAGCCAGAAGGAAAAAGTGAACAGCAGGTTGGTCAGCAGCAGGACGATCCAGCGACGATTACGCCACTTGTTGGTCACCAGATTGTGCTGACGGGCATGCTCCTTGAGCGCCTCGAAGTCGGTCTTGTTCATGCGCTTCATCGCATGCCATTCCTTGGCCTCGGGCGTGAAGGATGTAGGCTTCTGCGGCTCGCTGCCGAACATGACCTTGATGCGTTCGATCATCGTTGCCATGTCAGACCCCCTTCCACTCTTTGCGCTCATCGATGACGATGGCGGTGGGCTCGACCGGGCAGACCATTTCACAGACACCGCAACCGACGCACTGCTCCAGCACCACGGGTTTGTAGCGTTTGAGGCCATCCGGGCCGACGAAAGCTTCCAGCTTGATGGCGTCCTTGATCGGGCATTCGGTCACGCAGAGGTCGCAGACATCGCGTTCGTAGGGATGGTCGCGCACCGGCACCGGCTTCCAGCGGTCCACATCCATGTAGCGCAATTGCCCCTTGAACCCGGCGCCGCGCGCCTGACCCTTGAAGCCCTTGCCCTGCACCGCCAGGCAGGCATCAGGGCGAGACAGACGGGCCACGCCGATGCGTTCCTTGAGATTCAGCGTCGGCTCGGCATCCTTCTCCTTGGCCTTGAGCACCGGATCGTGCGCCAGCTTCATGCCATCGCGCGTTTTGGTGAAATCAGGTTTCTTGTAAGTCAGCGCACCTGTCGGACACGCCAGGATGCACTGGACGGCGTCACAGGAAAAATCGCAGGCCTGGTTGCGGGCATCAATGTAGGGCACGCCGATACCGTAGCCCTCGTCGATATCACCCAGCTTGATGGCTGCGACTGGGCAGACCTGCACGCACTGACCACACTTGATGCAGGAAGAGAGAAAATCGTGTTCCTCCAGCGCGCCGGGTGGGCGAAGACGTGTTTTCTGTGCCGTGGCCACGGGAATCCAGCCCGCCAGCGACAGCCCGACCACGCCGACTGCCAGCACCGAGGTGCGGATGAACTTGCGCCGGGTGGCCTGCTTGCGCACCGGCACCTTGGGGCGCTGCGCGCCGGGAGGCGACTTGGGTTGATCGCCATCGAAACGATCGTCTCGATCGTCGAGATCGTCTGTCTTGTCGGATTTGTCGCTCATGATTTCGCCTTTTCCGGATTTCTGAAGAGCGGTTTGTCGTCGCGAAGGATCAGCACAGGCGTCGAGAAAGGCGCCAGTCGTTCGAGAAAATCGAGCGACTCCATCACCGGCGAGTTGCGGAAGAAACGTGCTGCCGGGAAATCCATCCAGATCTGGTCGGCATAGGCATAGAGTTCATGCGGACGATCGCCGATACCGTTACCGTCGCGGTCGAAGCCTTGATAGTCATCCCAGTAGTTACCGCTCCAGCGGTTGCTCATCGCCCCGGACGAACCATCAACAGCCACGTTACTCATGTTTCCTTCGAAGGTATTGCCTTCAACGACGTGACCTTCGCGGTCCGACACCAGACGCATGCCGATGACGTTGAAAGCGATGCGGTTGTTGCGGATGATCAGCTTGCTGTCGGGCTCGAACGGCGACAAGTCGCTGGTGATGCCGGTGCCGCAGTAGATGATCTCGTTGCCTTCAACGGTTACGTCGGAGGCTTCCTTGAAACCGATGGCCATGCCGGTTGCCCCGGTGGCGTGGGAAATGACATTGTTGCGAATGGCGCCGCCGCCGGAATACATGACGTAGATACCGACCGCGTTGTCGTAGAAGCGGTTGCCCTCGACAAGGTTGCGGGCGGCGAACATGAAATGGATCGAGTAGCGACTGCGCCGGCCGAGGTTGTTCCGATAAACATTGTCGTTGGAATACCAGGCCACCATGTCGCGCGAATCGATGATCTCGTTATCTTCGATGCGGTTTCGGTTGCTGTACCAGAGTCGCAAGCCATCGCCGCGCGTCCCCAGATCATGTGCCTTGGACGATATCTTGTTGCCGATCAGAACATTGTCATCGGACTGCTTGAGGTCAATGCCGAACAGGCAATTGTCGATGGTGACGCGTTCGATGGTGTTGTGGTGCTTGCGCAGGTTCAGGCAGGCGTCATCGGTATCGTGCGAAGCGCCGGAATTGGTCAGGCGGATATCGCGGAGTTGCGAATCACCGCCCTCCACGACCATCACCGTACCTCGCCCGCCGCCATCGATGACAACTCCGTTCGAGCCATCGATGATCAGCGGCTTGTCGACCACCACCGGGCCGGCATAGGTGCCTGCCGGCGGCTTCAGCGTGGAACCGGCCGGCGCGGCATCTACAAGGTCCTGAAACCAGCGGATGTCGCCCCGATTCGGCCCACTCGGGCGCGGCGTCTTCTGATCGGACGCACCCCAACTGGCGGTATTCGGCAACCCCATGCCTGCACTGGCTTTTGCCGGCACCGGGTCATCGTCAATCAACGCTGACGCCAGTGCGGCCCCCGCCGCCAGACTGAAGGCGAGCGCCAGGACACGAAGCAAGGTGGATACTGCGGGCGTCATCGCCGATGCCTTCAGGAGAAAGGCTATATTTTACTCGACCGAACCGTCCTTCATCTGCTTGCGACGGATCAGGATGGCCAGCAGCAGCGCCAGCATCGCCAGCACCAGCAGGCCATAGCCCCAGTAGGGATAGGAGTAGGTCGAAAACTGCGCGACCTTGCCTTCGCCAAATACGGTCGGCATGAACGGCTTGACGGTGAAGGCGCCCCACGGGTGCAGGTTGTGGCCGAAGAACCACAGCCAGGCCGAGTAGGTGATGACGAAGAACACCGGCAGGCCCGCCGGCACCAGGGCCAGCAGCAGCGTGAACAGGCGCATCTTGGCAACGCCGATGACGACAACGACCATCACCGCGATCAGTCCGGCAATG
>JAUPVD010000271.1 GCA_030917225.1 Pseudomonadota bacterium | reverse complement strand
GGTGTAAAGGTAAGGCTGGATCACGCCATGGTCGATGGCGTGGTATTGCGCCAGCCATTGCACCGCCGTCTCGGGGTTATCGGCCGCACAGTAGATTTCGGTGCGATTGCAGGTGGAGAGGATCGCCGCCTCGCGCACCACGTTGGCGCGCGTCAGGTCAGTCAGCGCATGCTGCAACTTGTCGGCGTTGAACGCCACCTGCTCGCGCACGGAGAGCGGAGCAGTATGGTGATTGATGCCGAGTGTAAACAGCGCCATGCGCGAAGAAACCGTGGGGGACAGTGTAGGGAGAATTGGGGCGGATTATAACATTCGCCCTGCCACCGCCCGGGCTGACACAGATCAACCCCGGGCAAGTCTCGAACCCCCGGCGTTCCACCCCGGCGTCCGCTGCAAGGCGGCGGGAGGCTGCATTTCTCTTCCGCAAGCAATCACCCCCGCTGTCCGGCAGGACAAAGAACGGCAGACGCGCTACCATTCTGCCTGAATTTCTAACCGGCCCACTCCACGCCCCATGTCGCAACCAGCCACCGCAGCCATCATCGCCAGCGGCCTGCACCATCGCTACGAAATTCGTCGCGAGATCGGTGCCGGCGCCACGGGCACGGTCTATCTGGCGCACGACACTTTCGAGCAACGCGACGTGGCACTGAAGGTGGCGCTGCCGCAGATTTTCTCCGGCGACAGCCCGGAACAAGCGCTCGTCCGCAAGGCCTGGCTGAACGAGGTGCACCTCGCCGGCAGCCTGCAGCACCCGTACATCGTTGCCGTTTACGATGCCGGCGTCAGCGCCGACAGCGCCTATCTGGTCATGGAATATCTGTCCGGCGGCACGCTTGAGCCCTACACCAAGCCGGACAATCTCAAGCCAGTGCCGGAAGTGCTGGAGATCATGTACAAGTGCGCCAGCGCGCTCGACTACGCCTGCCATGCCGGTATCGTTCATCGCGACATCAAGCCGGCCAATCTGCAGTACGTCGGCCACGGCGAAGCCAAGGTCTGCGACTTCGGCGCCGCCTACTGGGCCAAGAACGACTCGACGCAGGTGATGGACATCGGCTCGCTGGCCTACATGGCGCCCGAACTGTTCCGCCACTGGGTTACACCGCAGGCCGACATCTACGCGCTGGGCATCGTTCTCTTCCAGTTGCTGACCGGACAGCAGGCCTTCCGCGCCGACACGCCAGCGGCGCTGATGTACCAGATCCTCAACGGCGATACGCCGTCGGTGCTGGCGCTACGCCCCGACCTGCCGCCGGCACTGGAAAGCCTCGTCAGCCGCATGGTCGCACGCAGCCTGGAGGACCGCTTCCCCGACTGGACGGCAGTCCTGGCGGCGCTCTCGGAATTACTGCCAAAACTCGAAGACAGCGCTCCGGAAAAGTCGAAGAAGCCGGCCCAGGCCGAGCTCTACGATCAGCTGCGCCAGCTCCCGCTGCTCGCCGATCTCAACGGCGCGCAGCTCTGGGAACTGCTGCGCATCTCGCGCTGGCATCGCGTGCCGGCCGGCACCGTGCTGGTGCAGGAAGGCGCCGAAGCCAAGTCGTGCTATCTGCTGCTCAAGGGCGAGGCCAAGGTCACCCAGCAGGGAAAGCTCATCAGCTGGCTGACGCCGGGCACCCTGTTCGGCGAACTGGCCTTTGCCGAGTCCACCCCCAGTCCGCGTGCCGCGACGGTGAGTGCTGTCGACAAGGTCACCGTCGGCAAGTGGCCCTACAGCCACCTGCACAAAGCCTCACCAGGGCTGCAGTCGAAAATGCTGCAGATCTTCTTCCGCCTCGCCGCCGAGCGCCTGAAGAAGGTCGACGAGCAGTACCTGCTCCTCTACCGGCAGCACCTCAAGGAAAACAACCTGCTGCAATCATGAACCGGAAATTGAAATGACTGACATCGAAGAACTGCAAGTCCGAACCCGTATCGTCAGCGCCGAGCTGGCCCTGGTGGAGCGCGTACGCTGGGGCGTCGCCGTGCTCTCCGCAATGTATCTCGAAGCCGCCGCTTTCCAGTCGTGGCCGATCCCCATCGGCATTGGCATTGCCGTCCTGCTCGTGCTGCCCTACTGGCACCGCAAGCGCTACAACGAAGCCTGGGATGCCTATGAAAAGGCTACCGGTACGGGCAAGTTCGCCAAGCCTGAAGCCGAGCAGGACGCCGCTTAGCCAGCCGCCTTTCTATTTCGCGCTGCCATCCCTTGGCAACGAGCGCGAACGCTGCAACGCAACCAGTTCGACTATGCCCCAGAGCAGGGTGCTGCCTATCGCCAGCATGGGGTGGGTGACTGCACGTCGAAAATAATTGCTCATCGCATCAATCCAATAGCCAGACGACAACCCAGCCGTCGTCAAAGTAGCGGTCGATCATGCCTTGCAGGTCGATAAATCGTTTTCCCATTTTCGATCTCCATATCGTGCGACGCTTGCGGTTCAAGTGGCTGAACCTGCGAAACGGACGTTAGCAAGCCAATATTAAGAAGCCGTGTCAGCGCGATGTCACAATGCAGAAGCCTCCCCCGCGGTATGCTCCGGGCCACACTGAAAAGGAGATAGCGCGTGGCAACAGCCGCTCCGGCAGCACTGGGCGAACTGCTCGAACTGGAAGAAATCATCCGCCAAGGCGGCAGCCACCTGGAATCGCGCACGCTGTGTGAAGCCCGTGTCGGCGATCAGCTTTTCCCGGTCCATGGCATCACCCTCGGCAACCCCGATCCAAGCGTTCCGGCAGTCGGCTTCTTCGGCGGCGTCCATGGCCTCGAACGCATCGGTGCCGCCGTCGTCATTTCCTACCTCAGGAACCTGGTCAACCGCCTGCGCTGGGATCGGCTGTTGCACCAGCAGCTGGAGTCGATCCGCCTGATCTTCATCCCCATCGTCAACCCTGGCGGCATGTGGTGCGGCACCCGCGCCAACCCGCAGGGGGTCGATCTGATGCG
>JAUPVD010000270.1 GCA_030917225.1 Pseudomonadota bacterium | reverse complement strand
GGTTGCCAAGCTGGAGTTTTTTAACCCAGCGCACAGCGTCAAGGACCGCATCGCTGCAGCGATGATCGATGCTGCGCAGGCAGCTGGAAAGATCGGCCCGGATACCGTGGTGCTCGAACCGACCTCCGGCAATACCGGCATCGGCCTGGCCATGGTCTGTGCCGCACGCGGCATCCGATGCGCCTTCGTCATGCCGGAAACCATGAGCCGCGAGCGGCGCCTGTTGCTCAAGGCTTATGGTGCCGAACTGATCCTGACACCCGGGCCGGATGGTATGGGTGGCGCCATCAAGAAGGCCGAGGATTTGGCGGCGGCGAATTCCCGCTACTTCATTCCGCAGCAGTTCGAAAACCCGGCCAACCCGGAAGTGCATCGGCAGACAACCGCCGAGGAAATCTGGCGCGACACTGACGGTAGCGTCGACATCGTTGTCTCCGGCATCGGCACGGGCGGCACCATTACCGGCATCGGTGAAGTACTCAAGGCGAAGAAGCCGGGCGTGCAGATCATCGCTGTCGAACCCGATGCCTCGCCGGTCCTTTCCGGCGGCCAGAAGGGGCCGCACCCGATCCAGGGTATCGGTGCCGGTTTCGTGCCAAAGGTTCTGAATACTTCGATCTACGACGAAGTGGCGCGGGTGAAGAACGACGACGCCTTCAGCATGGCCCGTCGCATGGCGACCGAAGAAGGCCTGCTGGTCGGCATCTCCTCCGGTGCAGCCGTTGCGGCGGCGCTGGACGTGGCGCGCCGCCCGGAGAATGCCGGCAAGCTCACCGTGGTGATAATCCCCTCGTTCGGCGAGCGCTATCTGTCGACGGCGCTCTACTCGCATCTCGAAGTGTGACGTTCGGGGTGGCCGACCCGTTCGGTTTTGACCGGGTTATCGACCGCAGCGGTCATGATTCGGTCAAGTGGAACCGCTATGCCGGCCGCGACATACTGCCGATGTGGGTTGCCGATATGGATTTTGCGGCACCGCCGGCGATTGTCGAGGCGCTGCAGCAACGCGTTGCTCATGGCGTCTTCGGCTATGCCGAGCCGTGGCCGGCCCTGACCGAAGCCGTCATTGGCCATCTTGAGAGCGAATACGGCTGGCGCATCGACGCCGACTGGCTGGTATGGCTGCCGGGCTTGGTGACCGGGCTGAACCTTGCCTGTCGTGCAGTAGAAGGCGAGGTGTTCACCGCTACGCCGGTCTACCCGCCATTCATGTCTGCGCCGCATTTTTCCGGCCGGGGTTTGTGCACCACTTCGCTGGCGCTGAAGGACGGGCGCTGGGGTTGGGACTGGCCGGCTGCGGAAGCGGCGATCACCCCCGGAACCCGGTTGTTCCTGCTCTGCCACCCGCACAACCCGGTCGGTCGTGCCTGGGAAGCGGATGAACTGGCAGCGATTGCCGACTTCTGCTGTCGCCACGATCTGGTTGTCTGTTCTGACGAAATCCACTGTGATCTGGTGCTCGATGAAGGGCGCCAGCACCTGCCGATGGCCATGCTTGGCGACGACATCGCACTGCGCAGCATCACGCTGATGGCGCCGTCAAAATCCTTCAACGTGCCGGGGCTCGGCTGTGCGTTTGCGGTGATCCCCGATGTCGGTCTGCGCCGCGCCTTTAGCCGGGCAATGGCTGGCATCGTGCCGCACGTGAATGTGCTCGGCTTGGCGGCCTGCGAGGCGGCATTGCGCGACAGTGGTGACTGGCACGCGGCGCTGATCGCCACCCTGCGCCGCAACCGCGACCGGGTCGAGGCGGCTGTGGCGGCGATGCCGGGGGTGTCGATGGCGCATGTCGAGGCTACCTACCTGGCCTGGATCGACGCACGCGGCCTCGGTCTGGAGAGCGCCCATCGTCATTTCGAGACGTTCGGTGTCGGGCTTTCAGATGGGGCGGATTTTGGCGCGCCCGGCTGGCTACGCCTCAACTTCGGTTGTGCCCTGCCGACGCTGGAGGAAGCCCTGGCGCGCCTGCGGCGTGCTGTGGCCGCTGCCGTATCGGTCTGAAATTCAGCGTTCAGCCCGCCGGCTGACGCCGCTTTCGGTGGCCATCGCATCCAGCGGCAGATCGTGTGCTGCCGGGCGAATGCTTTCCACCTTCTGGAAATCGAACCCGATGCCGATGGCCAGTGGCCGCGGTGCCAGGCTGGCCAGCGTACGGTCGAAGAAGCCGCCGCCATAGCCGATGCGGTAGTGGTCGGCATCGAAGGCATTGACCGGCAACAGCAGCACTTGCGGCACAAGAAAATCGCCATCGGTGGGGGTCGGGATGTCGTAGCGGTCCGGTGTCAGTGGCTGTTCCGGCCACCATTCACGGAAGGCCAGCGGCTCGCCTGGGCGAACCACGACCGGCAGGGCGACGCGGCCGCCACGGGCGATCAATTCGGCAACCAGAGGGCGCAGGTCAGGCTCGTTCTGCACTGGCCAGCAGAAACCGACGATCAATTCGGCCAGCGCCGGAAAGGCATCATCAAGGCGCGCTCGTACAGCGGCCGACAGCGAGGCATGCGTCTCCGGCGAAAGCGCCCGGCGACGGGCGATCATGTCGCGCCGAAGATTCTGCCGATACTCGCCGTCGTCCATGATTTCCAAGCTGCCCGCCCTCGTCATTGTGCTATGCTCAAGCCACCTCGTTGAACCCCGCCGAAGCCCTGCTTTCAAGAGCTTCCGGCACTTTCTGCAGCTTATCACATGACGTTTTTTCGCCCGCTAGTCCTTGCTTCCTCGCTGATTTTTGCCAGCGCCGCCGCTTTTGCCGCACCTTCTAACGACGATCGATTCCTGGTTGCTCGCGATGCCTTTCGCTCTGGCGACCGCGCCAAGCTGGAGCGAGTCGCCCCGGAGCTGAAAGGCCACGATCTCGAAGCCTACGTCGACTACTGGCTGCTGCTCGGTCGCCTGCCGGATCAGCTCGATCCGGCGATTGCCCGCGAATTTCTGGCGAAGCATGAGCGCACCTACATTGCCGAGAAGCTGCGCAGCGACTGGCTGAAGGTCTTGGGCAAAAAACAGCAGTGGGCGGAGTTCGATGCCGAATATTCGAAGATCGTTGCTCCGGATCAGGAGTTGGTCTGCTACGCGCTGCAAAGCCGCCGTGCCCGTAGCGATGCCAGCATGCTCGACGATGCCATGCCGCTGTGGCTGACGTTGCTCGAACCGCCGGAACCCTGCTACCCGGTGCTGGAAGCGCTGATCTGGGAAAAGCGCGTGATCGCCGACGAAGTCTGGGCGCGTGTACGCCGCCAGTTCGAGGCCAACAAGATTGCCGCTGCACGTTACACCACCAATTACCTGCCGACCTCGCAGACACCGACCTCGGCACAACTCGAAGCTGTCATCGACCGGCCGATGCCGACACTGGCCAAGTTGCCGGCGAACTGGTCGGACAAACGCCTGGGCCGTGAACTCGCTGCGCTGGCCATTCAGCGCATTGCCAAGAATGATCCGCGCCAGGCGGCCGAGCAACTGGAAAAACTGGGCCCGCGTCTGGAAGAAAACGAGCGCAGCTGGGCCTGGGGCCAGGTCGGCTGGCAGGCCGCCACACGGCACATGCCGGAAGCCGTCGGCTGGTACAAGAAAACCGGAAGCCTGCCCTTGTCGGACGAAGTGGCGCAGTGGAAAGTGCGTGCCGCGCTGCGCGCACATGACTGGGGGATGGTGCGGGCCACCATCGAGAACATGCCGCCGGCACTGGCGGCGCTGCCCGAGTGGACCTACTGGCTGGGCCGCGCCTACAAGGCGGGGGGCATGACTACGGAAGCCGATGTGCTGTTCCAGAAGATTTCCCGCCAGCCGAATTTCTACGGCAACCTGGCCGACGACGAACTCGAGCGCCCGATCAACGTGCCGCCGCAGGCGGCTGCACTCACCCGCGACGAGGTCATCGGCGCCTCCGGCAACCCTGGCCTCAAGCGGGCGCTGGCGCTGCTGCGGGTCGGCATGCGCGTCGAAGGCGTGCGCGAATGGAACTGGACGCTACGCGGCATGAGCGACCGCGAGCTGATTGCTGCCGCCGAGCTGGCCAAGCGTAATGATGTCTACGACCGTGCCATCGCCGCCGCCGACCGAACCAAGAACGAGCATGACTACAGCCTGCGCTATCTTGCCCCGTTCAACGATCAGGTACGCCCTGCCGCACAGAAGCAGTCGCTCGACGACGCCTGGGTCTACGGCCTGATGCGGCAGGAAAGCCGTTTCATCACCAGCGCCAAATCCACCGTCGGGGCGTCCGGCCTGATGCAGCTGATGCCGGCCACCGCCAAGTGGGTGGCCAACAAGATCGGGTTGGCCAACTACAGTCACAGCCGGGTCAACGACACCGAGGTGAACCTGCTACTCGGTACCAGCTACATGCGCATGGTCATGGAGAGCCTGGACAACCATCCGGTGTTGGCCTCCGCCGCCTACAACGCCGGCCCCGGCCGCGCCCGCAGGTGGCGTGCCGACCGGCCGCTGGAAGGTGCCATCTACGCCGAAACCATCCCCTTCAATGAAACGCGGGACTACGTCAAGAAGGTGATGAGCAACTCGGTGTACTACTCGGCGCTGTTCGAAGGCAAGCCGCAGACGCTGAAACCGAAGCTCGGCGTCATCGGGCCGCGGGCGGATGCGCCGAAGGGCGAGGATCTGCCCTAGTAGTTCGTTGCGACAAACCGCTTACATGAATCGCGCCTTTTCGCGCCATGCGGCGTTGCAAATCCTCGCCATAGCTACGGCCATGACTGTGGTTTGCGCCTTGCCTGATATGAAAACGCACCGATTTCATTTGTCAGCTAATTGACGGAACGCACTACCGCACTACTAGCGCAGAGGCTTTCGTGGACGCAGCTCGCGCCCGGCCCACTGTGCAAATTCGCTGCGCAAGCAGCTTTCGATCCGGTGCCGGCCCTTGCCTTCGACGATCCGGTAGGTAAGGGCCTCGTTTTCCGGCGGGTTGTCGATGACCTGGCGTACCGACCAGTGCCGCCCCGAGCGCCGGCTGGAATAGCATCGGCCAACGGCAAAAGCCCGGCCCGGGGCAGCCGGTACTTCACTGGCTGCGCGCGCTTCCCTGGCCAACAGCAGTGACTGTTCGATCACCTCCTGCAATTCCGCCGGGCTGACATCGACGACCACGTTCAGCTGGGCCAGCGCCCGCCGTACATCCTCCTCGCTCGGCACTACCTCATGGGGTCCATGCGCTGTCTCGACATGGACGTAGCGCATCAGGCTCGCCGGGTAGCGGCGCCAGGCAAAGGGATAGTTGAAGGCGATGCCGACGCCGATCAGCAGCAGGCAGTTGAGCCCGACCGGATAGAGCGCATAGGCGAAACCCAGCTGATGGATGTCCGGCCCGCCGATCACCGCCGCCAGCGCGGTGGCGCCGCCAGGCGGGTGGATGCAACGCATCGCGTGCATGACCGCGATGGAGATGGCAACGGCGGCTGCCGCAGCGAGGGTTGTCTCGGGCAGCAGTTGCTGGCAGAGCACGCCGGTGAGCGCCGACAGCAGGTTGCCGCCCAGTACCGACCACGGCTGGGCGAACAGGCTGTGTGGTGCGGCGAAGACAAGAACCGCGGTGGCGCCAAGCGAAGGTACGACGAAGATCGCTGCCTTCTGCCCGAGCAGGGCGTGGGTTGCCAGTACCACCGAGGCGATGCCCAGCAGGGCGCCGAGGGCGGCTACCCACTGTTCACTGCCGTGTGGTGTGGCTGCAGGAATGCCGAGAAAGCGCCCGATCCTGCCGGGCCAGAGCGATACCAGAGATGCCAATTCCTTGCTTCCTTGATGGTGAGCCGGGCGTTTGCCGGCGACCGGCATTCTGACCTTCTCGCCGATATATATCAAGCCATGATGTTTATCGGTGGATAAAGAAGGCTTGAGGTGCTTCCTGATTGGCCGCCGAGCGCGCGCAGATGCCCCGGCAGAGGGGGTTTTGCCTTAAAATACCGTCCTTTACGCCTCTACAATCACTAACACTGCGGGTTCGATCATGATCAAAAATGTATTGCTTCTGGGAGGAAGCGGCTTCGTCGGTACGTGGATTGCCAACCGTCTGTCGCAGAAGGGGGTAAACGTCACCATCCCGACCCGCCGTCGTGAACGCAACAAGGCCAACATCATGTTGCCGTCGGTTGAGGTGGTCGAGGCCAACATCAATGACGAAGCCGCGTTGGTCGAGCTGATGCGCGGTCAGGATGCAGTCATCAATCTGGTCGGCATCCTGCATGACCATGATTCGCAGATTCCCTATGGCAAACGTTTTGGCGCGGCACACGCCGAGCTGCCGAAGAAGATCGTCGCTGCCATGAAGAAAGCCGGCGTGCGTCGCCTGGTGCACATGAGCGCGCTCGGTGCCGACGTGAATGGCCCTTCCGAATACCTGCGCTCCAAGGGCGAGGGCGAAGCGGCGGTGATGGCCGCTGCCAAGGATCTGGATGTGACGGTGCTCTGCCCGTCGGTGATCTTCGGTACCGGCGACAAGTTCCTCAACACCTTCGCCACCATTCTCAAGCTGGCCCCGGTTTTTGCCGCTGGCGGCCTGACCGCCAAGTTCCAGCCGGTGTATGTCGGTAACGTGGCCGATGCCTTTGTTGGCTGTATCGAAGACATCAAGACCTTCGGCCAGCGCTACGAACTCTGCGGCCCCAAGGTCTACACGCTACGCGAACTGGTCGAATATGTCGGCGCGGTCTCCGGCAACAAGCGCCCGGTGTATCAGCTCAACGACTTCTGGGCCTACCTGCAGGCCGGCTTGCTGTGGCTGCTGCCCGATCCGCCGATGTCGCCGGACAACCTGCGTTCGATGGATGTGGACAACGTCGCCAGTGCTGATGGCCAGAGTTACCCTGGCTGGAATCCGGCGGCACTGGAAGCCATTGCCCCGACCTACCTGGGCAAGGTGGTGCCGAAAGCGAAGCTGGACGACTTCCGCTTCCACGCCGGCCGCTAGGAACGGCCCTGCTTGCGCCAGCTTCGTTGCACCGCCTTGTCGTACTCGTATGTACTGCCTGCGGCGGTGCGCCTCGCTGGCGCGGCGCAGGATCCGTTCCTGCCTAGGCATTTAAGGGCGGCACGTGGCGCAGAAGCCTTTCCTTTACGCCCATGAAAACCTACGTTGTCGGTGGCGCGGTTCGCGATGAACTCCTGAACCTCCCGGTTCAGGATCGCGACCACGTGGTTGTCGGTAGCACCCCCGAGGAAATGCTGGCCCGAGGCTTCCGTCCGGTCGGCAAGGATTTTCCGGTTTTTCTCCATCCAAAGAGCAACGAGGAATACGCGCTGGCGCGCACTGAGCGCAAGACGGCACCGGGTTACACCGGCTTTGCCTTCCATGCTGCGCCCGAGGTGACGCTGGAGGACGATCTGGCGCGTCGCGACCTGACCATCAATGCGATGGCGCGGGGTGAGGACGGGATACTCGTTGACCCCTATGGAGGTCAGCGCGATATCGACGCGAGACTGTTCCGGCATGTCGGCCCGGCCTTCGTTGAAGACCCGGTACGCATCCTGCGCGTTGCCCGCTTCGCAGCCCGATTTGTCGATTTCAGCATCGCGCCGGAAACGATGGCATTGATGCGCGAGATGGTCGCCAACGGCGAGGTCGACGCGCTGGTGCCGGAGCGTGTCTGGCAGGAATTGGCCAAGGGGCTGATGGAGGTCCGACCATCGCGCATGTTCGAGGTGCTGCGTGATTGCGGTGCGCTGAAGCGCCTGCTGCCGGAGCTGGATCGTCTGTTCGGCGTGCCGCAGCGGGCCGAATACCACCCGGAAATCGATACCGGCGTGCACGTGATGATGGTGGTCGATACGGCTGCCTGTCGCGGGCACGCGCTGCCGGTGCGCTTCGCTGCCTTGCTGCACGATCTGGGCAAAGGCACGACGCCACCCGCCGAGTGGCCGCGCCATATCGCGCACGAGGTACGCAGCGTCAAGCTGACTGAGGCCGTGTGTGCCCGCCTTAAGGTGCCGGCCGAATGTCGAGACCTGGCAATACTGGCGGCGCGCTATCATGGCGATATCCACCGGGCTGGCGAGTTACGCGCCGATACCATCGTGCGGCTGTTCGAGAAGAGCGATGCGTTGCGCCGACCACAGCGTTTCGAGCAGTTGCTCGAAGCCTGTGCCGCGGATTTCAACGGCCGGCTGGGCTGGGAGGAGAAACCCTATGCGTCGCCGGTGCGATTGAAACTGGCACTGGCTGCCGTGCAGGCGGTACCGGCAGGGGAAATCGCCCAGGCCTGCACCGACCCGGCGCAGATTCCGGAGCGCATTCACGCTGCACGGGTGGCGGCAGTGGCAGCAGCGATCAGATCAGACGGCTGATCGCGATGAAGAGCAAAGAAATCAGAACGGTGGTGGTGAAGGGAAAGAAATAGTCCTTGCCGCGCCAGCGTACCTCGACGTCTCCCGGCAGGCGGCGAAGCCCGTTTTGCCCATTACCCTGCCGTAGCCTCGGCGCTACCAGACCAAGTACGATGACGACGATGGCGATGGTAAGCAGCCACTTCACCATCAGTGCCTGCGCTTTTCAGCAAGCTTCAGCAAGGCCGGCGGCAGTGTCTGTTCGCGCTCGTGGGCAGCAATGAAGGCCTGCTTTGCTTCCTTGCGTCTGCCAGCATCTTCGAGCGCCAGCCCGAGTCCCACCCACCAGCGGCCATCGTCCGGTTTCAGTGTGATGGCGCGGCGGTAGGCTTCCGCTGCTTCCGGTGCGCGCTTCAACTGGCGCAATACCGTTCCCGCAAATCCCTGATACTCGGCGTCTTTTTGTGCATGCGGTGCGGAGCGCTCCAGCACGCGCAAGGCAGCGTCCCACTGCCCGGATTCGGCATACAGGCGCGCCAGTCGCTTGGCGGCTGCTATCCGCGAAGGGTCGCGGTCGACAACGATTTCCAGCGGTGCGGTCAGGTCGGCAAAGGCCTTGCCCTCAGTAGTAGCAGCCAGTCCGGACAAGGGCGCCAGAAGCGTGTATGCGAGCAGGATAAGCAGTGGACGGAGCAGCATGGCGATACATCTCAAAGTGGTTGCAGTGAGCGGGTGATATCGCATTTAATCATGGAACATTGCAGTACCAATAAAGAATAGAGGCGAGTTTGATCACCCTTTACACGTGGGGCACCCCCAACGGCCGCAAGGTCTCGATCATGTTGGAGGAGTGTGGGTTGCCGTATGCCGTCCGGCCCATCGATATCACCCAGGGCGCGCAGTTCGACCCTGCCTTTGTCGCCATCAACCCGAACTCGAAGATTCCGGCTATCGTCGATGACGATGGTCCGATGACGGTTTTTGAGTCCGGCGCCATTCTGGTCTACCTCGCTGAAAAGACCGGGTGCTTTCTGCCGCCGGCCGGCCCGCAGCGTTACGCGGTCCTGCAATGGCTGATGTTCCAGATGGGTGGCATCGGCCCGATCTTCGGACAGACGCACCACTTCCTGCGCTTTGCACCGGAGAAGGTGCCTTACGCGATCGACCGCTACAGCAAGGAAACCCGACGCCTCTATGGCGTTCTCGATAAACATCTGGGCGACGCGGAGCATCTGGCCGGAGACTATTCGATCGCCGACATGGCGACCTTTCCGTGGATTGCCCGACACGAATGGCAAGGGGTCGATCTCGGCGATTTCACCAACGTTCGACGCTGGTTCGACGCTGTTGGCAGCCGTTCGGCAGTTAAACGTGGCATGGAGGTGCCGGCATCATGATTTCGCGCAAGGTCAATCAACTGGAAGTCCTGTCCTGCGAGCCGAAGCGGCGCAAGCATGAAACGCCGCTACTCTTTGTGCATGGCGCCTTTGCCGGCGCCTGGGTCTGGGATGAACATTTCCTGCCCTGGTTCGCCGAACAAGGCTTCAGCGCCCATGCCCTGTCGCTGCGCGGCCACGGCGACAGTGCCGGGCACGAAAATATCGACTGGCACAGCGTCCATGACTATGTCGACGACCTGACCGAGGTCATCGCCGATCTTGGCACTGCGCCGGTGCTGGTCGGCCATTCGATGGGCGGCTTTGTCGTGCAGAAGTATCTCGAACGACACGCCGTTCCGGCCGTGGTGCTGATGTGTTCGGTGCCGCCGCAGGGCCTGGTGGCGGCCCAGTTCTCGATGATGTTCGAGAAGCCCGGCATGATGCTTGAAATCAACAAGCTGCTCGGCGGCGGCAACGTTGCGCTCGATGTGCTGCGCGAGGCGCTGTTCGCGCAGGAGGTCAGCGACGACATGTTGCGTCGCTACTACCGCAAGATGCAGCCCGAGTCGCAGCGGGCGATCTGGGACATGTCGATGTTCAGCCTGCCCAATCTCAACGCCATGGCACGGCCGCCGCTACTGGTGCTGGGCGCTGAAAAGGATGTGCTGATGCCGGCTTTCCTGGTGCAGTCGACGGCGAAAACCTATGGCGTTTCGGACAAGATATTCCGCGGCATGGGCCACGGCGTGATGCTGGAAAAGGATTGGCAGCACGTCGCGGAAACGGTTCGCGACTGGCTGGAAGGTGTGCTTGCCTGACGCCCGGGCGTCAGGCGAAGGTATCGACCCCGTTGCCGAGATTCGGTGGGTTGCCGGTCTGCTGCGGTTGCGGCAAGGCCGCAATCAACTGCATGGCGCTCTGCGCCTGAATGTCGAGCACTTTTTTCAGTACCAGAATACCGATAGCCGTACCGCTCTGGGCGCCGGCAAGGCTGGCGGAAACACCGGCGGTAGAGGAAACGTCCATGTTCATGACTCCGAGACGGGCCACTCATTATCGAATCTATTTCGTGGAAGTAAACCCGAGATTGAATCATCGAATACGCAGCAATTATTTGCGACCCGGCTCAACCTTTTCGACCCTCGTCCGTTAGTTCTTTTATGGACGCCTCAAATGGAGGTACATCATGGTGATCATTATGGAAATGGATTCGGGCAAGGTCATCGCAGAAGAGAGCTTCTGCGCATACGACGATGAAGTGCTCAACGCCGGGTGGGCCGAAGTGCCACATCTCGAGTCGCGCGTCGAGCCGCGTCTGGAAGAGGTTGTGGCATCGCGCCACGAACCTGCCGAACGCGAGGTCGAGGGCTTTCTGGCCCGTCTCTACGCCGCTCAGGAGTGAGTGGCAGGAGTTGCCGGCGCGCTCAGGAGCGCGCGTGGCTCAGTTGCGCAGGGGGCTTCCCGGCGTAGCGGCCAGTCGGGTTGTGCTGTAGTCCTGCGCATATTGCCTGCTGACGGCATCCAGCGCTTCCATGATCCGTTCGCTGGTCGTGGCGACATTCTGAGGGCGGCTGGTGCCGCCCTTGTTCATTTCACTGATGGCCTGATCGAAGAAAATCCACTGCATGCGCGCCAGTTCCAGAGCGTCGCGGCTTGCCGGCGTGTTTTCGCGGGCACTGGACAGTTCGTTCAGCGCCGTCGTGAACTCCTTTCGGGTCTGATCCATATCCACCAGCCGGCCGCTTGAGCGGTCGCCTGCCAATGAAAGCAGATACAGTCGGGCGAGACGTTGCGCAAGCATGTTCTGCCGCAGCGAGAGGTCGAGCAGACGACCGGCGCCTGTATCGGCCTCGGCCTCGATCTTCATCGTCAGCTTGCCGGTCGCCAGCATCAGGTCTTCGGCCAGATAGTTCACCAGGTTGAGGTTGGCGACGTTGTAGGGCAATGAAAGGGCAATCCGGTATTCGACCCACAAGTCGCTGACGCGTTGCAGGCTGTTCTGCGTTGCAGGTCGCTTTGCATAATAGGCTAGCTCGGCAAGCCCCGTATCGAACTGCGCCGCACCGCGCGCCAGCTGCCCGGTAGCCGCGCCGGCATTGATGCCCAGACCGGCTTGCAACCATAGCTTGGCGAGGCGCTGGGATTGCAAGCGCAAGCGCCCGGCACTGGCGATGTCTTGCGTGATGCTGGGGGCCGGCGTTTCAACCCGTGGTGCGGCTTGTGCAATGGAGGTGAACAGGAGGGTGGCAAGCAGCGTCAGGACGAGAACCGGCTTCATCGGAATGTGGGCATGTGGGCGCGTTGTTGAAAGGGCGCCCATTGCAACACCCGAATGTTGCAGTGCGATGAAAACTTGCCGGGGGCGCTCCTCTACGGCTACAAACTCGCGCTGCGCTCGCCGCTGAGGAACCCGACCAGAGGTTCGTCAATGCCGCGACCGAGTGCGATGACCTTGAACAGCTCACCCATTTCGGCCGGAGAGATCAGTTTTTGCGCAGCATTGGCCTGCGGCAGATAGCGGCGCGCATCGTCGCTGGGCGTGCGCGCCAACACGCCGGTCAGGCCGCAATTGAACAGGAAGGCTGCCTGCGAGGTATAGCCGAGAAAATCCAGCCCTGCTTCGGTGCCGGCTTCGGCGATGGCGGTAAAGTCGACGTGCACCGTCACATCCTGCAGTCCTGGCAGGTAGAACGGATCGGGGTGGGCGTGGTGCCGGTAGTGGCACATCAGCGTGCCTTCGTTGCGTTGCGGGTGGTAGTACTCGCGGCGCGGAAAACCGTAGTCGATCAGCAGCAGCGCGCCACGCCCGAGAATGTCAGCCCACGAAGCGGTCCATGCCGCTGCTGCCAGGCTGATTTCGGAGAGATAGTTGTTACCCGGAACGGATTCGGCGAGAACCTGCGCCCTGGCCAGCAACTGGCCGGAGGCCGGGCGCTCTGCCCAGCAAAAACCGTTTTCCTGCAGGCCGACACCGCGTTCCAGAATGCCCCCTTCAGACCAGCGCACCAGATGCGCCGGCAGGGCATCCAGCAGCTCGTTGGCCAAGACCAGGCCGTCAAAGCGTTCCGGCAGGCGATCCAGCCACTCCACCCGATTCAGCAGATGAGGCGCGCCGGCCGCCAGGGTTTCCTGCTGCCGCTCGCGCAGTTCGCCCGAAAGTTCGAGGATGAAATATCGGGTCGGCAGTGCATCCCGTGCTTCCAGTTCCAGGAGCAGATCCGTTGCCAGTCGGCCGGAGCCGGCGCCGACTTCCAGCATCTGCGGCGCGCTGAGCGCCATGATCTGCACTGCCTGCGCCGCCAGTGTCCGGGCGAAAACGGGTGTCAGTTCCGGCGCGGTGATGAAATCGCCGGCAGCACCGAATTTGCGTGCCCCGCCCGAGTAATAGCCCAGACCGGGAGCGTAGAGCACCAGTTCCATGAAGCGGGCAAACGGCATCCAGCCACCACTGGCGGAGATTTCGTCGGCAATGCGTTGTTGGAGGCACTGGCTGTGCGCCAGCGCGTCGGCATCGGGTGTGGGCAGCGCCATGCAGAATACTTGTCGTAAAACCATCATTTTACGGGGCGTTGGCCATGGTTGTGCGATAGAAACTTTGCTATCGTTACCTGTCGCACAATCGCGCGGCCGCACAGCGGAGGAGCCCAACATGAAAACAGAACAGATCGTCATACGGGATGTGGCTGAACTTTCAGGAGGCGTCGCCGCACTGCAGGCGATCGCCCCGCAATGGGTGCTGGTGTTCGGCGCGGCCCCATTCTTTTCCTCGCCGGCGCTGACCGCTGCGCTGTGCGCGGCGTTTCCCGACGCTGTGCTGCTCGGCTGCTCAACGGCGGGTGAAATCAGCCAGAAGGGAGTCGACGACAACACCTGTGTGATCACTGCCGTGCATTTCGATTCGACCCGAGTTCTCGGTGCCGCAACATCGCTGGCGGGTATGAGCGATTCCCGAGCGGCCGGCGTGCGCATCGGTGAACAACTGAAAGCACCGGATCTCAAAGCAGTGATGGTGTTCGGACCCGGGGTGGCAATCAACGGCAGCGCACTTGTCGATGGCATCAGTTCGGTCATTGGCGAAGGCATTCCACTGACCGGTGGTCTGGCCGGTGATGGCGGCGCCTTTCAGCGTACGTGGACGCTTGGTCCGACGGGTGCCAGCGACAATGGCATCGTTGCTGTCGGTCTGGTCGACGGCAACCTGCAGTTCTGCCATGGTTCCTTCGGTGGCTGGGAACCTTTTGGCCCGGCACGCAAGGTCACGCGCTGCGAAAACAATGTGCTGTTCGAGCTTGATGGTGCGCCGGCGCTCGAGGTGTACAAGCGCTATCTTGGCGATTATGCGAAGGACCTGCCGGCCTCCGGCCTACTTTTCCCCTTCGCGATGCTCGGTGAAAACCACGACGAGATCGGCCTGATCCGCACCATTCTCGGTGTTTCGGAGACTGATGGCAGCCTGACCTTGGCTGGCGAAATCAATGCGGATGGCTACCTGAAACTGATGCACGCCAGCACCGACGGACTCGTCAGCGGTGCCGAAGCTGCAGCCGAAGCGGCGACCGCCATGCAGAAAGCGGGTGACGGCGGATTGGCCGTGCTGGTCAGCTGTGTCGGCCGTAAACTGGTCATGGGTGAGCGGGTCGACGAGGAGGTGGAAGCCGTCGGTGACGTCTTCGGCAAGGGAGCCGTGCTCACCGGGTTCTATTCCTATGGCGAGATCAGCCCGTTTGCGCCCGGTGTCTCGTGCAAGCTGCACAACCAGACGATGACCATTACTTTCCTCAGCGAGGCCTGATTTCTCATGCATCGCGCGCTTCAGCGCCAGCTCAAGCGCTTCACGGGTGTTGCCGATGAGGCGGCACTCGCCGACTTGCTGACCGAGGCGAGGGCGCTTGCCGGTACGGCCGGGCTGTCGCCATCGCTGGCCAGCATGCTCGCCGGCCTGGAGGATCTGCTCGGCCGTGTCGATGGGGCGTACGACCAGTACGAACGCGATCTGGCCTTGCGTACCCGCAGCCTGGAACTCAGTTCGGAGGAGTTGAGCGAGGCCAACAACCGCTTGCGCGAAGATCTGGCCAGCCGTAACCGGGCGTTGAAATTGCTGCGTGAAACAGCCACTGGCCTGCTTGCCGGCGGTGGCGAGGAGGGCGACGTTGACGCGGCGCTGGCCGACAACGACCTTGAAAGCCTCAGCGTCCTGATGGCCCGCTTGATCAGCGGGCGCGAAGCCGAGCGCCGTGAGCTCGACAACCAGAAATTTGCCCTCGACCAGCATGCCATCGTCAGCATCACCGATACCGCCGGCGTCATCCTCTATGCCAATGAGCGCTTCTGCGAGATCAGCGGCTACCGGGCGGAAGAACTGATTGGCCAGTCACACCGCATCGTCAAATCCGGCGTCCATCCACCGGAAGTATTCTCTGCAATGTGGACCACCATTTCCAGCGGCCATGTCTGGCACGGCGAGATCTGCAACCGCAAGAAGGA
>JAUPVD010000269.1 GCA_030917225.1 Pseudomonadota bacterium | reverse complement strand
GCGAGCTAAATGCATGACAGAAGACCCGCTCCGGCGGGTCTTTTTACATGGAGATGTGCATGAAGCACCTACATGAAGAAATGCTCGATTCGGAACAGGTCTTCTGCGGCAAGCTGCTCGATGTGCGCCGCGACCGCGTGCGCCTGCCGGATGGCAACGAAGGCGTGCGTGAATACATCGTTCATCCGGGAGCGGTAGTCATCATCCCGGTGCTGGACAATGGCGATCTCCTTTTCGAACGCCAGTATCGTTACCCCGTCGGCCATGCCTTTCTCGAATTGCCGGCAGGCAAGATCGATCCGGGCGAGGATATTCTGGCGACGGCGGTCCGCGAGCTATTGGAGGAGACCGGGCATGAAGCGGCCGAATGGCGCCATCTTGGACTGATGCATCCATGCATCGGGTATTCCAATGAGCGTATCGAGATATTTTTGGCGCGTGGCCTGAAGCGGGTTTCAGCTCCTCAGCTCGATCATGGCGAATTCCTCGACATCCTGCCGCTTTCGTTCAGCGCGGCAGCCGACGCCATACGTAGCGGAGAGTTAACCGACGCCAAGACGATCACGGCGCTGTTCTGGGCGGAGAAAGTCCTCGACGGGACATGGCGTTGAAGCTTCTGCCGTATCACCTGCGGCTACTTTCGCCGCTTTTTCACCTTCGGTGTTTTCTCCGATAGTCCAAGCGCAGCGCGCGCCAGCCTGTCTGCGGCCGCGTTTCGCTGACGGGGCAGCCAGCACAGTTCTATCGTCTTGAACCCGGCGAGCCGTTCGCTGATCTGTTCGAGCAGCACGGACAGATGGGCGATGTCCGTGCGGTCAAGTCCGTTGACGCAGTCCACAACGAATCGGCTGTCGCTGAAGACGTGCAGGTGATCCGCTTTTGCGTGATGGGCAAGGTCAAGCGTCAGGAGAAGCGCCCGCAATTCGGCTTCGTTGTTGCAGCCGTAGCAACCCAGCACTTGCGAAAACTCGAACTGTTTTCCGTCTGGGCTGACAATGACGCCACCGGCGCTGAGCTTTCCCGGGTTCGGCGCGGCGGTGCCATCGCACCATGCTTGCCAGACAATATCGGTTTCTGGCGGCTTTGGCGGAGATGGGGGCGAGGGTATCAAGGGGCTGGTCGCGGTGCTGGCTGTCGACAGGGCTAGCTGCTAGAATCGGCGCCTGTTCCGGCAATTGCTAAAACGATTGTGAAACCGGCTTGGCGCCGGTTTTTTGCATCCTCTGTCTGGCCTTTCATGCGCATCCTTCTTTCCAACGACGACGGTTATTTTGCCCCCGGTATCGAGCATCTGGCGCGAGCGCTAGGCGATCTCGGCGAGATCACGGTAGTAGCACCCGAGCGCGATCGCAGCGGCGCTTCGAATTCGCTGACCCTTGATCGCCCGCTTTCTTTGCGCCGCACGGCCAACGGCTTCTACCATGTCAATGGCACGCCGACCGACTGCGTGCATCTGGCGGTGACCGGCATGCTCGACACACTGCCGGACATGGTCGTTTCCGGCATCAATCACGGCGCCAACATGGGCGACGATACCATCTATTCGGGCACGGTTGCTGCTGCCACCGAGGGCTATCTGCTCGGCGTTCCAGCCATCGCCGTATCGCTGGTCGGCAAGTCGGGCGTGCATTTTGAGACGGCGGCACAGATCGCACATCAACTCGTCGGGCGCTTTCTTGCACAGCCAATCAAGGCCCCCGTGCTGCTCAATGTCAACGTGCCGGATATCCCGTTGACCGACATTCGCGGCATCCGCGTTACGCGCCTGGGGCGCCGGCACAAGGCTGAACCGGTGGTGAAGGCACAGACGCCGCGCGGTGAAACCGTCTTCTGGGTCGGTGCGGCGGGAGAAGCGGCAGACGCCGGTCAAGGCACCGATTTCCATGCGGTGGCCAACAACTATGTGTCGGTGACGCCGCTGCAAATCGATCTGACGCATACCGGGCAGCTGTCGGTGATCGAGGGTTGGCTCAAGTAATGGCGCATGGATTGACCGGTATCGGCATGACCTCGCAGCGCACGCGTGGGCGAATGATCGAGCGGCTGCGCGAAAAAGGGGTTCGTGACGAGGCGGTGCTGGCAGCGATGGCGGCCGTACCGCGTCATGTCTTCGTCGAAGAGGCATTGGCGCATCGTGCCTACGAAGACACAGCCTTGCCTCTTGGCTTGGGCCAGACAATCTCGCAACCCTACATCGTGGCACGCATGATCGAAGTGCTGAAAGCGGGCAGGGCCGGCCTTGGGCGCACGCTGGAAGTCGGTGCGGGCTGCGGCTATCAGGCGGCGGTGCTGGCGCAGTTGACCGACGAGGTGTACGCGATCGAGCGACTGGAGCCGCTGATCGCCCGGGCCAAACTCAATTTTCGTCAGGTGCAGGAGTTTCGTGTACGCCTGAAGCACGGCGATGGCCAGCTTGGTTTGCCCGAGGCGGCGCCCTTCGATACGATCATTCTCGCTGCTGCCGCACAACGTATTCCGCCATTGCTTTTGCAGCAGTTGGCGCTTGGTGGCAGAATGATGTTGCCATTAGGTACAGGCGAGCAGGTGCTCTGTCTTATTGAACGCAGGCCGGAAGGATTCGTCGAATCTCGACTGGATGCCGTTCGTTTCGTACCGCTGCTTTCGGGGATCGAATGAAGGATTATCGTCGCATTGCTATCGTTGTTTTTGCGTTGTTTGTGGCCGCCTGTGCCAGCAAGTCGCCTGCGCCTGTTTCGGAACGCGGCAGTGCAGGAGCGACGGCTGCGGCCGGCGCAGTTTCGGCCAAGGACCTCTATACGATCAAAAAGGGTGACACGCTTTACAGCATTGCGCTGGATCATGGCCTTGATCATCGCGAACTGGCTGCCTGGAACAATATCGAGAACCCTAACCGGATTCGTGTCGGCCAGCAGTTGCGTGTGAAGGCGCCAGGGGCCGCTGCAAGCGAAGCCGTCGTGACCCACCCGATCGGCACGGGGTCGGCAGTGGAGCAGCGCTCGCTGGATGCCTCGTCGCCGGTGGTGGCTACGGCCCCAGTTGGTGCCAATACCCCGCAGTTCAAGAGTGAGCCCAAGGCTGGCAAGCTGCCCTATTCGGAGGATGCGCTGGCACAGGCCCAGCGAGGTTCCGAGTCGGCGACTGCCAGGCCGGCAGTAGTGGCGGCTCCGGAAGCCAAGCCTGAAACCAAGCCGGCTGCGACGAGCGAACCCGGCGCCGGTGGTGACGATGTGCCCTGGATCTGGCCGGCAAACGGCAAGGTGCTCGGGCAGTTCAGCGAATCCGGCAGCAAGGGTATCGATATCGGCGGCAAGGCCGGAGACCCGGTGATCGCTGCGGGTGATGGCAAGGTGGTCTACTCCGGCACCGGTTTGCGCGGTTACGGCATGCTGATCATCGTCAAGCACAACGCCACCTTCCTTTCGGCCTATGCCCACAACCAGAAACTGCTGGTGAAGGAAGGGCAGACGGTCTCGAAGGGGCAGAAGATTGCCGAGATGGGTAATTCCGATGCAGATCAGGTAAAGCTGCACTTCGAGGTCAGGCGGCAAGGCAAGCCGGTTGATCCGCTCAAGTATCTGCCGCAGCGCTGACCATGAACCAGGGCGCCGACGACTCCGAGTTTGAGGAAGGCGAAGCGCTGCTGGAACCGGAGTTGCCGGATGAGGCGGAACTCGAAGCAGTCGAGCGTGAAGTCGTCAGCGCCACTGATACGGCGAGCGCCGAAACCGAAATCATCAATGATGTCACGCAGCTCTATCTCAACGAGATAGGTGCCAAGCCGCTGCTGACGCCTACCGAGGAGGCCGCGACAGCGCGGGCGATGCGCTCAGGAGACTTTTCTGCACGCCAGAAGATGATCGAGCACAATCTTCGGCTCGTCGTGAACATAGCCAAACACTACCTCAATCGTGGCATTCCCCTGCTCGACCTGATCGAGGAGGGCAATCTCGGGCTGATCCACGCGTTGGAAAAATTCGACCCGGAGCGCGGTTTTCGTTTTTCGACCTATGCGACCTGGTGGATTCGCCAGAGCATCGAGCGGGCGATCATGAACCAGTCGCGCACGATCCGCCTGCCGGTGCATGTGGTC
>JAUPVD010000268.1 GCA_030917225.1 Pseudomonadota bacterium | reverse complement strand
GTGACGTGCCCAAGTTGGGGCCTGCACTTCCCGGTGATCTCGGCGGCCCGATCGTTGCCGCGCAGCAGCGCTGGCAAAATGTCCCGATCCTGTTGATTTGCACTGAGAGTTGACCCGGGATTTTCATCGAGAAGTGACCCGGGTGGATGGTATGTCCCGCGATGCGGGCATTGGGTCAAGCGGGTGTTTTCTCCTTTCTGGTTTTTGGGGCAGCGGAGCTGGCTCTGAACCGGAAGCTGTCGTTTCCGGTCTCGAGGATGTGGCAGTGATGGGTAAGCCGGTCCAGCAGGGCGGTGGTCATCTTGGCATCGCCGAACACGTCGGCCCATTCGCTGAAGCTGAGGTTGGTGGTGATAACGACGCTGGTGCGTTCGTAGAGTTTGCTGAGTAGATGGAACAGCAGCGCCCCGCCTGACGGGCTGAACGGCAGGTATCCCAGCTCGTCGAGGATGACGAGGTCGAGACGCAGCAGGCGCTCGGCAAGCTGGCCCGCCTTGTTCATGGCCTTTTCCTGTTCGAGCGCGTTGACCAGATCGACCGTAGAGAAGAACCGGACCTTCTTGCGGTGATGCTCGACTGCCTGAACACCGAGCGCGGTGGCCATGTGGGTCTTGCCGGTTCCCGGACCACCGATCAGCACCACATTGTCGGCACCGTCGATGAAGTCGCCACGATGCAACTGCCGGACCAGGGCTTCGTTCACCTCGCTGGATCCGAAGTCGAAGCCTGCCAGATCCTTGTAGGCCGGGAACCGGGCGGCCTTGATCTGGTAGGCGATGGACCTGACCTCGCGCTCGGCCATCTCGGCCTTGAGCAACTGCGAGAGGATCGGCACGGCGGCATCGAACGCCGGGGCGCCTTGTTCGATGAGCTCGCCGACAGCCTGGGCCATGCCGTACATCTTGAGGGAGCGCAGCATCACCTCCACAGCGGCGCTGGCGGGATCATGACGCATGCCGCATCTCCCGCAGGTTGTCATAGCGCCCGACATCGGCGACTGGCTCCTGGTGAAGGCGCAGCGCCTGGGGGGCATCGATCGGTGATGCAGGAGGTGCCTTGCCGTCGGTCAGCCGGTGCAGGATGTTGAGCACATGGGTCTTGGTGGGAACCCCTGCCTGCAGAGCCAGCTCAACCGCGCAGAGAACCGCCTGTTCATCGTGCTGCAGCACCAGCGCCAGGATCTCGACCATCTCGCGATCACCGCCGGGGCGCCTCAGCAGATGGCCCTGGAGCTGCCTGAACGCATCGGGCATCTCGGTGAACGGTGCTCCGTTACGCAGGGCGCCAGGCTTGCGCTGGATCACCGCCAGATAGTGCCGCCAGTCATAGACGATCCGCCCTGGCAGATGATGGGATCGTGCAATGATCCGGCCATGCTCGCACAGGATCCGGCCCTCGGCGGCGATGACGATCCGCTCGGGGTAGACCCGCAAGGACACCGGTCGGTTGGCAAAGGACGCCGGCACACTGTAGCGGTTGCGTTCCAACGTCACCAGGCAGGTTGGCGATACGCGCTTGGTGTGCTCGACGAAGCCGTCGAAGGAGCGCCCCATTGGCATCAGGCTGGCGACCTCACCGGCATGCACATCGGCGACAGTGCCGGGCAACGCGCCATGCACGATCTGACCCCAGTGCGCGATGCAGCGCTCCTCGAGCCAGGCGTTGAGCGCACCAAGGTCCGGGAAGCTGGGCATCGGCTGCCACAAGCGGCGGCGTGCATCCTGGACGTTCTTCTCGACCTGTCCCTTCTCCCACCCCGAGGCCGGGTTACAGAACTCGGGCTCGAACAGATAATGACTGGCCATCGCCGCGAACCGGGCGTTGACCTGCCGGGCCTTGCCGGTGCCGATCCGGTCAACCGCAGTCTTCATATTGTCGAAGATCCCGCGCTGCGGCACGCCGCCCAGAACCCTGAACGCCTGGGTCAGGGCGTCGAACAGCATCTCGTGAGTCTGAAGCAGATAGGCCCGCACGGTGAAGGCCCGACTGTGCGACAGCTTGGTGTGCGCCACCTGCAGCTTGGTCTGCTTGCCGCCCAGCAAGGCCCAGTCCTCGCTCCAGTCGAACTGGAAGGCCTCGCCCGGCGCAAAGACCAAAGGCACGAAGGTGCCACGGCCAGCAGACTGGGCATCGCTTTGGCGCTCGGACTTCCACGCGCGCACGAAGGCCGCCACGCGACCGTAGGAACCGTCATAGCCCAGAACCACAAGATCGGCGTGCATCTGCTTGGCTGTGCGCCGTTGCTTGCGTGACTTGCCTACCTCGATCCGCAACCAGCCTGACAGCTTCTCGGCAAACGGGTCCAGCTTGCTCGGCCGATCAGCAACCTTGAACCTCGGCTCTACCGTCCCGCTGCGCAGATACTTGCGGATCGTGTTGCGCGACAGCCCAGTGCGCCGCTCTATCTCCCGGATCGGCATCCCCTCACGGAAATGCCAGCGCCGGATTACGCTCAATAACGCCATGTCGATCACTCCTGTATCCCCCAACCCAACAGCCAGGGGAAAGCTCAGAACATGGGTCACTTCTCAGTGAAAATTTATGCCTCTCCCGGGTCAACTCTCAGTGCAAATCAACACCTCGGCAGCAGCCACGGCTTCTTCGGCGCTGTCCTCATCTTCGAGGATCGCGGCGTACTCGTCATAAGATACGTCGAGTTCATCGAGCCGTGCGAGTTCGGCCTCGGTCAGCGGCGCTGGTTCGGCTGGCAGACGAACCAGACCATCGACCAGATCGTGGCTGGCATAGGGATCCAGCGTCGGCTTGACCCAGGCGAGCCCCTGCTCGGCAGCGAGCGCCTTGGCCTGTTCCTCCATCTTTGCTGCAGCGAGGTTTTCGAGCAAAGCAACGTCGGCCCAGGCCTCGCTGTCATCGTCGTCGAAGAGCTCCCGCTCGATGCGCCC
>JAUPVD010000267.1 GCA_030917225.1 Pseudomonadota bacterium | reverse complement strand
TGCAAGCCCACAGCATCGGTGACGAATACCTGCATGGCGCCCACCGCCTGCGCGTCACCGCCAGCCTGCGCGGCCAGACCTATCGCTGGCTGGCGCCGTTCGAGATGCCCGCTGCCCCGAACGGGCCGAAGGCGGAAGGTGTGCGTGGCCGCTTCACCGGCTACGTCGAGCAAGCGGACAACGACGACTACACCGGCGCCAAGCCGGTCAAGGAAGTCCGCGGCTGGGTCTGGCAAAACAGCAAATGCCTCGACCCGACCAGTGAAGACGAGGAAAGCTGCGAGAAGAAATCCTTCTTCTCGCTGCGCCTGCCCGTCGAGGTGTTGCGTGATGCCCTGTTCGCTCGCGAGAAGCCGGTCTGGCCACCGCCCGATCTCGATCAGTTCCAAGTCCGCGTCGAAATCCTGCCGCCGAGCGCCACCAACGAAGCCAAAGAAACCACGGCGCTATTCGACAACCATTCCCCCAGTGCCGCTGCGCCATTCGCCCTCAGCGACCTGAGCTCGCTGCTGCTGCCTGGGGAAACCCTGAGCATCCGCAAGAACGGCAGCAAGGAAGCCGAAATCGTCCTCCTTGGTGGCAAGGAAGAAGAACAAGAGCAAACCTCCCCGCTGCTCACCCGGCTGATCCGCCAGTTGCCGGTGGAAAGCCTGGAGGCCCCGGTGGTGGAACTGACCGACGACGTGAGCACGCCGCTCGGCAGCTACCGTCTACTCCTGAAGGGCGATGCGCGCAGTGTGAACAAGACGCTTTCGGCGGTAGCCACCCGCGTCTCGTGGTTCGTCGGCGCCATGCTCGGCGCCATCGCGCTGGCCTGGCTGGTCATCGAGATCGGCGTCATCCGTCGCATTGCCCGGCTTACCCGGCGCACGCGCGGCCTCTCGCAATCGGTGCACGCCGACGGCGCACTGGCACGCTATGACCTCGCCGACCTGCGCGGCAGCGACGAGATGGGGCTGCTCGCCACCGCCCTCAACGACCTGCTGCGCCGGGTCAACGAAGATGCTGAACGTGAGAAGATCCGCGCCGAGCAGGAGAAAGACATGTGGCACGCCGTCGGCCACGAGATCATGTCGCCGCTGCAATCGCTGCTGGCACTGCACGGCAGCGAGAACGATCCCAGTCACCGCTACATCAACCGCATGCAGCAGGCAGTACGCATCCTCTACGGCAGTGCCAGCCCGAGCGAAGCTTTCCAGACTTCCCGCCTGCAGGTAGAGCCCGTGGATATCGCCGGATTCATGCGCCACGTTGCCGAAAACGCCGGCTTCGACCGGGTGCGCTGCATCGGCGCCGACACTCCTGTACTGGTGCGCGCCGACGAATACCCGCTGGAAGACGTGTTCGCGCACATCCTGAAGAACGCCGACCGTTATCGCGCCGCCGGCACGCCGATCACGCTGAGTCTGGAAACCAGCGAAACCACGGCTACCGTCAGCATCCACAACGCTGGTCCGCAGATCGCCGCCGATTTCATCGACAAGATTTTCGAGTACGGCGTTTCCGACCAGCCGGAGTCCGGCGCTGCCGGCAACCGCGGGCAGGGGCTGTTCGTCGCCAAGACCTACATGGCCAAGATGGGCGGCACGATCTTCGCACGCAACGAATTCGATGGCGTCAGTTTCGTGCTCGGCCTGCAGCGCGTGGCCGGATAATCTTTCTGCCGGCAGGCCGCAAAAAAAGGGCGGATGACCTTTCGGCATCCGCCCCGTTCTTTTCAGGACTGCGCCGCTTAGCAACCGCAACCGTAGCCGAAGCTGTCGCGCCCGAGCACATACCAGCGACCGGCAATATTGGCGAAGAAGATGCGCTGATGTGCATCGTCCGTCGTCGTCGGGCCATCCATATGCCCGGCCGCCTGACCGGAGCCTTCCCACACGGAGATGTCCGGGATGCCGTCGCCATTCAGGTCGAAATGGAAGGTGGTCGCGGCGACAAAACCGGTGGCTTCCCGCTCCAGCTTCTGGCGCGTCGTGCTGACGACAACCTTGTTCTCCGGTAGCGGCGTCCGGGTATAGAAATACATCAGGCTGTTCTTCGGATTGCGCTTGAGCGATTCCCGGTACCCTTCCTTGCCGAGGCCATAACCGGTCCAGATTTTTGGGTCGGAGTCGCCAAAGGCGTATCCGTCCGTGTAGCCGTCACACATCGGGCCATCGGCTTCGCTCCATTCCAGAAACGAGCGCTTCAGGCGCGTGTTTTCCGCGAGCAGCCGTCCATCCCGGAACAGCGTGTTGCGAGTCACCGGACGCGTCAGCGACTTGACCACCTGAGCGATATCCCAGCTGCCCGGCACGATCCACTTGTTGTCGCCACTTCCCTGCTCCCGCCCGCGCGTCTGGATCAGATGGACCATGCCGAAGCGGCCGCTGACCTGCTCGGCCAACTCGCTGGGCGGCGCCAGATCGTCCATGCGCTGGAACAGCGAGGGCTTTATCTCAGAAAGTTCGATGCTGCTGACCAGACCCAGCGCACTCACGTCGTCGATATCGTAGGTACCGAGGGCGACGCGCACCTGAGGATGGCGATTGGCGACCTGTTGCAACTCCTCGACCGGACTGGTGCCGTACTTGGGCAGCTTGGCGCGAAGGACCTCTTTTTGCGCCTGCTCCCACTCGCTGGCCGCATGTTTCAGCTCGTTCCACGCCGCATAAGGCGCCGGTGACGGTCCGAAAATGCCCTTGGCCAGGTGCGCCTTCATGCGCTCGAACTCCTCATCCCGCGACCTCGTGGCGCCGATGTCTGCGCGTTGCTCTTCGCTCAGGCGAGTCGCCTCCAGATACTCGCCGTAGGCTGCCAGCGCCTCATAGCTGGGCGCCAGCCAGAAAGCCTGCTGCGGGTTGTAGTCCGGATTCAGCTTGCCGTTTTCCAGATACTGCTGATTGATCTTCTGCTTTGACAGCGGCTCCGTCCCCAGATACTGGCAAGCGGTAAAACCACGCATTACCGACTCGCCGGCGACCGGCAAGGCGACCTCGCATAACTTGCCGCCGGGCAGGGTCGCCAGCAGGCTGACTTCGGTATTGAGCGCCAGCCGCTTCACCACTTCGGCATCCAGCGCCGGTTGTGCGCGCAGGTTCACCTGCGCGCCGACGACCCAGCGCTTTGCGGCTTTTTCGGTCGCGTTGCCGGCAAAGCTGCCCGACACGCCGACGGCAAGAACGGCGGCTACCGCCGCCAACCTGGCGGGGCCGCCGGCCGCGCGACAAGAAAAGGATTGGCGCAGATCGGTGATCAGTTGCTTGAGCTGGTTCGACATGTTATTTCTCCGCTATTTCTCGATCTTCCACTTTC
>JAUPVD010000266.1 GCA_030917225.1 Pseudomonadota bacterium | reverse complement strand
TGCAGACGTCGGAGATTTTCATGAGGCGGCCTTGGCGGGCTTGCCTTCTTCGGGCTTTGCTGCAGGAGGGGCCGCTGCAGGTGCTGCCGGGCTTGTTGCGGGGCTTGCTGCGGCCTCGGCATCACGGACCGGCGCACCATCGCGCAACTTGAGCTGGCCTGCCGTAACGACCACGTCGCCAGCCTTCAATCCTTCGACGATCTCAACCTGTGCATCGCGGCGCAGCCCGGTCTTGACCACCACCTTCTTTGCCTTCCCCTCCACGACCTGGAAGACAAAAGACTGCGCGGGGTCGGCAACAACCGCCTGCTCTGGAACCATCAATGCATTGTCACGCGATTCGAAGATCAGCCGCGTGCGCACGAACATGCCGGGGCGCAGCTTGCCGGCAGCGTTATCGAGCCGCGCAAGGCAGGAAATGGCGCGCCCATTGGCCTCCACCAACGGATTGATGGCATCGAGCACAGCCTCGAACTTCTCTCCCGGCAGTGCATCGGAAGTGATCTCGATGACCTGGCCGATCTTCAGGCGCGGCAGCGTCGCTTCCGGCAGACGGAAATCGACCTTGAGGACACGCAGGTCTTCGAGGTTGATCAATTCCTGGCCTTCCTTGACGTAGTCGCCGACGCTCACATTGCGGATACCGACGACACCGGAAAATGGTGCGCGGATGCGGGTCTTCGCCACCTTTGCTTCGGCCAGGGCCACGGCGGCTTCCTGCACGCGCAACGTTGCGGCCGAGCTGTCGAGTGCCTGGCCGCTGATGAATTTCTTCTGGTGCAGGTCTTCGTTACGCTTCTGCGTCGAACGCGCCAGTTCGAGGTTGGCCCGTGCCTGTGCCAGTTCGGCCGCCTGCGTCGCATCGTCCAACCCGACCAGCAGCGCTCCCTTGGCAACCGGGACACCATCCTTGAAGGCAATGCTGGAAATACGCCCGGCGGTTTCCGGCCGCAGCGTCACCGATTCGTTCGAACGCAGCGAGCCGACGGCAGAAACGTCGATGGCCAGCGAGACGCTCGCTACCCTGGCCAGTTCAACCGCTGTCGGGAAGCCACCGCCCGGCGGCCCGCCGGCACCGGCTGCTGGTTTGGCTCCGGATGCGGGAGCCGGTGCAGCACCGGCTGCTGGCGCCTGCGGCCCGGCCGGACTGCGGTTGGCCATGAAGGCATACGCACCCAAGGCAAGAAGGCCTGCGGCAACCGAGGCCAGCACCACGTAACGCTTTGTTGTTTTTTGCATCGAGATTCCAGACAAAATATCTTTACTGACCGATCAGTCATTAATGTGCGGATTATACGCGCCAATGCTCCAGGCGCCTTGTGTCGAAATGTAGCGGGAAAGGTAGCAGGTAAGGTAGCGGGTTATGAACGGGTTATGCCTGTCGTACTTGTGCCGCCCGAAAGTAATGGATTTCTGACCGGCAAGCCGATCGAATACACTTGCGAACTGCGATTGATCCACCCCGCTTCGCCCCTTCACTACGGGCAAAGCTCAGACAGGAAAATGCATGTTCGGGTTCGGAAACAACGAAAATACCGTCAAGGCCAAGATCGAGGATCTGCGCCCGGGGCACTTCATCGAACTGCAGGGCGGCTGGTTCGCCCATGATTTCGTTCGTTCCAAGTTCCTGATCGAATCCCCGCGCGTCATCGACGAACTGCGTGCCGCCAACATCAAGACGGTGCTGGTGCATCTCGACAAGAGCACCATCCCTTTCCCGGCACCTCCCGACATCGATTTCGAGCGCCCTGCGGCTCCTCCGGCGGGCGCAAGCACACCGCCCACACCAATGCTGTCCGAAGCCCGTAGCGCCACCAACGCCCCGGCGACGATGCAGGAAGCACTGCAGCGCGGCAGCGAAATGCGGCGCCGGCAGGAGGCTGCCGAGGCAGCGCATGCGACAGCGCTGCAGGAAACACAGTTCGTCATGAAGAACATGCTGGCGCCGGGCGCTGCGGTGGCCGAGCGCACGCGGGCGTTCGTCGGCGACGCAGTGAGCACGGTAATGAGCGACGATGCGACACTGCACCTGCTCTCCAGCCGGCAGGGGGAAATGTCGCTGCGCTTCCACTCCCTGCAGGTAATGACGCTGAGCCTGCTCACCGGCAAGCGGCTGGAACTTTCGGAAACGGAACTGCAGGATCTGGCCACCGCCGCACTCTTTCGCGATGCCGGCATCGGCCGGCTGCAGGATTCGGTGCGCATGTCGGCCGGTGGCGGCAGCCGCATCGAACAGGAGGCCTACCAGTCACACGTGCTCTACAGCGTCGAGATGGCCAAGAGCAGCAGCGCCGTTTCCAAGCCGGCGCTGGCGGCCATCCTCACGCACCACGAGGCCTTCAACGGTACCGGCTACCCGAAAAAGCTGGCGGGTGAAGACATTCCGCTGCTCGGCCGCATTCTGGCCGTGGCCGACCGCTACGACTACCTGGTCAATCCGACCGCCAGCCCACTCGGCATGACACCTGCGGAAGCCCTGGCCAAGCTCTTCCAGCAGGAGGGGGCGCGCTTCGACAAGCGCGTGCTGCATGCCTTCGCCAAATCGATCGGCATCTACCCGCCGGGATCCATCGTGCAGCTTTCGGACAGTCGCTACGGCATCGTCATCGGGGTCAATACCGACGCGCTGATGTGCCCTTCGGTACTGGTCTATGAACCGTCCGTGCCGAAAAGCCAGGCCCCGGTGGTCGATCTGCTCGAAACGGCAGACCTGAACATCAAGAACTGCGTGGTGGCGGCCATGGTGCCGAAAGAGGTGCTGGACTACCTCAACCCGCGCGGCCGGGTCGCCTACTTCTACTCACGCAGCAGCTAAGCCTCGCTGTTTGCGGTTAGGGTAGGCAACGGCGGCAGGCCATGGCGCTGCCTGGCACGATTGCACTTCTCGTCACCCGCCTGCACTTCATGGCATGCCGCAGGCCGCTGCGCATAGACGGAACACCCCACGGACGATCCGATCTCGCCGTCGAGCGCCTGGCAGCGGGGCTTCGCCGCATTGGTTCCGGCCATGCAGGCATAGAACGGGTTCAACTGCTCGACGAGGTGCTCGGGGAGCCCAAGGGCTTCGGCCTCCGCCCAGTAGAACGAAACCCGGTAGGTGACGCAGCAGGCACCGCACGAAACGCAGGGATTGTCTTCAGGCATGGGCCGGCTGGCTGAAACAAAAACGCGAGGACCTGCCTCGCGTTGGTTGGTGTGGTTTCATCCGGGTGGAATCAGACAACGACGGTTTGTGCCTCGTCGCCATCGCGCCATTCGATGCTGCCGATTTCCATGGCCTTTTCGCCGGCAGCCAGCAGCAGTTCGAGTGCATGGCGACGGTTTTCCTGGGCCACGATCAGCACCATGCCGATACCGCAGTTGAAGACGCGATGCATTTCTTCCTCGGCGACGCCGCCTTCGCGCTGCAGCCAGTCGAACAGCGGCGGACGCTGCCAAGCCGATTTCTGCAACACCGCCTTGGCACCGGGCGGCAGCACACGCGGCACGTTCTCGGTGAGGCCACCGCCGGTAATGTGCGCCATGCCCTTGATCGGCACCGCCTGCAACAGGGCCAGCACCGGCTTCACGTAGAGCTGGGTCGGCGCCATGATGGCATCGGCCAGCGAGCGTGGCTTGCCGCCGACTTCGTCGAAAACGGCATCGAGGTCCGGATTCGAGCGCTCGATGATCTTGCGCACCAACGAGTACCCGTTGGAGTGCGCACCGGAAGAGGCAATGCCGATGACCACGTCCCCCGGCAGGATGGTCGAACCGTCGATGATCTTCGATTTCTCGACGACGCCGACGGCAAAGCCAGCCAGATCGTATTCGCCATCCGGGTACATGCCGGGCATTTCGGCGGTTTCGCCGCCGATCAGCGCGCAGCCGGAGAGTTCGCAACCCTTGGCAATGCCCTGCACGACGGATGCGGCGGTATCCACATCGAGCTTGCCGCAGGCGAAGTAGTCGAGGAAAAACAGCGGCTCGGCGCCCTGGACCAGGATATCGTTGACGCTCATGGCCACCAGATCGATGCCCACCGTGTCGTGGCGGTTCAGCTCGAAAGCCAGCTTGAGCTTGGTGCCGACGCCGTCGGTACCGGAAACGAGGACCGGCTCGCGGTATTTCTTCGGCACCTCGAACAACGCGCCAAAGCCGCCAATGCCCCCCAGCACGCCTTCGCGCATGGTCTTCTTGGCAAAGGGCTTGATCCGGTCGACCAGGGCGTCGCCGGCGTCGATATCAACCCCGGCATCACGGTAGGAAAGAGATTGCTGCGTCATTGCAGGTTCCGTTCGAAAAATACAGCGCGGCCAGATGCTAAAATGCACCGCCTTGAGATGTAAAGACGCGAATTTTACCCGAAACCGCCCCGGCTTGCGCCGCCGCTGGCTTCCTCAACCCGCAGATTTCACCCCGGCGCCAACCGCCACCAACCGCCTCGCGCCCAGCCATGCGCCAACTGATCCTCGACCTCATTCCCGACCTGCCGCCAACGCTGGAAAACTTTTCGGCGGGCAGCAATGCCGACGCGCTGACCGCGCTGGCTGCGTGGCTGTCGGCGGAAAACCGGGAGCCCGGCCTGTTCCTGTGGGGCGAAAGCGGCGCCGGCAAGACGCACTTGCTGCGGGCCTGTGGCGCGGCATACGCCGACGCGGCCAGTGATCCGGCGCTGGCCGCGATAGGCACCG
>JAUPVD010000265.1 GCA_030917225.1 Pseudomonadota bacterium | reverse complement strand
GTTCGACAGGAAGATGCCATCCGGCTTCATGGCGATCACATCCGCCGCCGGCGTCTGCGCCGGCACCACGGTGACGCGGCAGCCGCGCTGGGCGAGCATGCGCAGGATGTTGCGCTTGACGCCGAAATCGTAGGCGACGACGTGAAACTTCGGTTCCGGCAGCGGCTGGAAGCCGGTCAGCGACCATTCGCCTTCGGCCCATTCGTAGGGCGAATCGACGGTCACGACCTTGGCGAGGTCCATACCGGCCAGCCCCGGGAAGGCCTTGGCCTCGGCGATGGCTTTCGCCTCATCGACGGTACCAGCCATGATGCAGCCGGCTTGGGCACCCTTCTCGCGCAGCACGCGCGTCAGCGCGCGGGTGTCGATACCAGCAATGGCGACAATGCCATGCTGCTTCAGGTAGTCGGGCAGCGTCTCGGTCATGCGCCAGTTCGAGGCGCGGATTGGCAGATCGCGGATAACCAGGCCGGCGGCGAAATTGGCGCGCGATTCCCAGTCTTCGGCATTGCAGCCGGTATTGCCGATGTGCGGATAGGTCAGCGTAACGATCTGGCGGCAGTAGGACGGGTCGGTCAGAATTTCCTGATAACCGCTCATGGCGGTGTTGAACACCACCTCGCCGCTAGTGCTCCCCTCGGCGCCGATGGCAAAGCCGCGGAACACGGTACCGTCGGCTAGCGCGAGCAGGGCAGGCAAAAACGGCGGCAGCAACGCGGATAGCGACACGAAAAACTCCTGTGGTGTGGGCGCGCGAACTTTTCTTGAACAAGTCCAATAAATTCAACGCTTTATATGCGCAAAAGCGGAAGGGCTCGTGACCCTTCCGCTCATTCGGTATTTAACCTTCGCATTATATAGGAGGCGGCATCCGGGAGCAAATCCGCGACCCCCTTCCCTGCCCATCCGACCAGCCTGTTAACCCGAAACGAAGGCCTCGAGTTCCGGCCGCACCTGTTCCAGCGCCAGAGACAAGGCTGCTTCCTCGTCAGCTGCTTCGGCCCACTTTCCATCCTTGGCCGCCAATTCGATCGCCAGTGCATGGCGCCTGGCCGATTCGGCGTGGAACATGGCCAGCAAGCCCTTGAAAGTATGGGCTGCACGACACAGTGTCGGCTCGTCGCGTGCCGCCAGCGCGGTTGCAATCGCCCCTGTATGGTTTTCCCACTGGGCCAGCAGCATGCGGGCCATTTCGCGCACCAGCTCGGCATCGCCCAGATCGCGGATCGCAGCATCGGTATCGGTGGCGCCATTTCCTCGCCGGGCCGGAGATTTCGGCGCCACGGCGGGCGCCGACTCGCCCTTGATGGCACGTTCCAGCGCCGCGAACAGCTCGGCCTGCCGGATCGGCTTGGGTACATAGTCATTCATGCCGGCCTGCAGGCAGCGTTCGCGGTCTCCGCTCATTGCGTTGGCGGTCATCGCGATAATCGGCAGCTGACGGAAACCATCTACCGAAGCCACCCAGCTCCGGCGCAGTTCGCGTGCCCGGATCGCCTGTGTCGCTTCAAGACCGTCCATGACCGGCATCTGCATATCCATCAGGATGGCGTCGAAGTGCTGCTGCTCGAAGCAATGCACCGCCTCTTCGCCGTTTGCCGCCAGAGTCACCTTGTGACCCGCCTTCTCCAGCAGGCGCTGGGCCAGTTCCTGATTGATCGGGTTGTCTTCCACCAGCAGGATGTGCCACGCCGAACCTGGCGCTCTGGCAGCAACCAGAGAAGCCTCGACATCAAAACCATCAAGCTGAAACCCATCGCCCGGGCTGCGGATCGCCAGCAGGGCGGCATCGAGAAGGTCATCGGCAGCGATCGGCTTGACCACATAAACCGCCAGCCCGAGCGCCTTGAGTCGGGGCAACTGATCGCGCTGACCGGCGACGGTGATCAGCGTCACCATCGGCTCCGGCCGATCCTGCGCCAGCCATTGCGAAAGAATCGTGCCGTCATCGGCGAGCGCTGCCGCTGCATCGCAGACAACCAATCCGTAAGGGAAGCCGGCACCTCGCCATTTTTCAGCGGACGCGAAGGCCTCTGCCATCGACGCCACCTGCGCTGGCTGCATACCCCAACGGGTGAAAACCCCTTCCAGCTGGCGCATCGCAGCGCTCGGCGCACCGATCAGCAGCACGCGCTGTCCGGCCAAGGCCGGTGGCAACACACGGGGGGAAACGGCCGCCTGCTCGACGCCGAACTGCAGCGAGAAGCCAAATACGCTTCCGCGCCCCTCCTCGCTGGCAACCGTCAGCGTTCCACCCATCAGTTCCACAAGGCGTGAGGAAATCGCCAACCCGAGACCGGTGCCGCCAAAACGCCGGGTCGTTGACACATCCGCCTGAGAAAACGCCTGGAAGATCTGCTTCTGTTTTTCCTCTGGAATGCCGATTCCTGTATCGCGCACTTCAAAACCGGCGACAACCCTGTCCGGTCCTGCTTGCTGCAGACGAACGGCAACGGTGACCGCACCTTCAGCCGTAAATTTGATCGCGTTACCGACAAGATTGGTAATGACCTGACGCAAGCGCACAGGGTCGCCCCAGACGCGCGCCGGCAATCCAGGATCGACATCGACCGTGACCTCCAGCCCTTTCTTCTGGGCCCCGACCGCCAACGAGCGGACAGCCTCGAACAGGATCGCCGAAAGCTCGAAATCGATCTTCTCGACCTGCAGCTTGCCTGCCTCGATCTTCGAAAAATCGAGGATGTCATTGACGATGCTCAGCAGCGCCTCGCAGGATGAGCGCACCGTGGCCAGATAGTGGCGTTGCTCGGCATCCAGGCGCGTATCCAGCGCCAATTCGGTCATGCCCAGGATCGCATTCATCGGTGTGCGGATTTCGTGG
>JAUPVD010000264.1 GCA_030917225.1 Pseudomonadota bacterium | reverse complement strand
TTTTCCGATTGCAGCAGGTTGGCAATTTCATTGAGATCGCGCTGCTGGTGGCGTTGGGTGATGATCAGCATGGCCAGACCCATGGCGAACATCAGCGCAGCGGCGAGTGAAAAACCGAACGGTGCCAACCATGCGATGCTGCGCAGGAAGGGGTAATCGAGGTAGTGGATGGCCAGGAGGGCAAAGAGCAAACCGAGGCCGCGGTAGCCGATGCCGGGGTAGCGCCTGGCTTGCTGAAACAGCGCCGCTGCGGCTATCAGCAGGACGACGCAGGCCATGGCATAGAGGGGCAGGGTGCGCGCAACGAACGGCAGGTTCTGGGCGGCCGCAACGAATCCCCAGGCCAGGGTCAGGCAGAGCAGGCTGCCTACCAAACGGAGATGCCGTGGGCGATTCGTCAGTGCACAGGTGCCCAGCCAGATGAACAGTGTGACGACGGCGAACAGAATGTCGGTGACTATCCAGAATTCAGTGAGGCCGGTGGTAACGCCGAGTTGTGCTGCCATGCGCAGGGTCTGCGCCGCGAAGGCAAACGACCAGAAGAGCAATGCACGCTGCGAAGGGTTGAGCCGCCAGAGATAGCAGAGCGTTGCCGAAAGCACCGCCGAACTGCCCAGTGTCCCGATTAGTGCCGTCTGCAGGGAAAACTCGATCGCCATCGGTTATGCGTGGACGCTAGCTTCCGCTCGGGTTAAATTACAGTCTATTCTGCACGAATCCTTGCGCTTGTACAGTTGCTTTAACTTGAGAAAACACCATGAAAATCGACATTGAGCAGTATGGCCTGAAGGATGTGCAAGTAAACCCGGATGCAGTGTTTACGTTTCCGCAAGGCTTGGCGGGGTTTGAGCAGAACACTCGCTATTCCTTGTTCCACGAGGAAGGCAAACCGACCGTTTTCCTGCTGCAATCGCTGGATGACCCGACGCTGGCCTTTTCCGTCGTTCCCCCGGAACTGCTCGATATCGAATACGAAATCGATCTGTCCGAAGAAGACTGCAATCTGATCGACCTGCAGGACCCGGCCGAGGCGGTGGTGGTGGTCGTTGTCTATCGCGAAGCCACAACGGACGCTGGTGGCGGCAAGATCGCTGCCAGTGCACGTTCGCCGCTGGTGCTCAATTCCCGTAGCCGGCTTGGCATGCAGAAGATTCTGCGTGACGTGCACCCGAGCCTGATCTACCGCGCCCGCTGATCCTGCAGCGGCCGGTGTCTTGCCGGCCGCAACGATCAGGCAGGTCGCAGCGTTTCTCTGTAGTGGCGGGCGTTATCCACGTAGTGGGCAGCGCTGCCGAGCAGGCGCGCCACTTCCTCATCGTTCAGTTCGCGTACGACCTTGCCCGGTGAGCCGACGATCAGCACGCGATCCGGATAGGTCTTGCCTTCCGGAATCAGCGTGTTGGCCCCGACGATGCTGCCGCGCCCGATGACGGCGCGGTTGAGGATGATCGAACCGATGCCGATCAATGAGCCGTCACCGACGGTACAGCCGTGCAGCATGACCAGATGGCCGACCGTGACGTTGGCGCCGATGTTCATCGGTACCCCCTCGTCGGTATGCAGTACCGACCCGTCCTGAATGTTGCTGTTTTCGCCGATGCTGATCGGATCGTTGTCGCCGCGCAGCACGGCGTTCCACCAGATCGAACTGCCGGCAGCCAGGCGCACGTCACCGATCACCGTGGCATTCGGGGCAACCCAGGCCGAGGCGGAAATCTGCGGTTTTTTGTCGCCAATGAGATAGACGGACATCGGGTAAAACCTTTCTGATGATTTTTATCGAACTACTGTATTTCGGGGGCTGGTGTCGCGGGTCTGCCGGATTCAGCCCGGCAGCATCAGATGAAAATCATTGCGCGTGTTGCTTTCCATACGCTGGGCAAGCTTCAGGCGAACCTTGACGCCGCCGGTCGGGTAGAGAATTTCCAGGCCATCCGGAACGCTGTCCGGTGCCGATATCAGCCCGGCAGCATTGTTGTAGGCAGGCAGGCGCGGCAGCAGTATGGCCTTGCGGCGGGCGACGCCATTGCTGCCCGGCAGGTCGACGACAAGAGCGTTCGGAGAGAGATTCTGCAGGCCGATTTCAAGCTGCGTCTGGCCGGCATTGCTGACTCGACGAACGAGGCAGATCTGCACCTGGCTGCTCTCGCGCGGGCGAATGCCGATAATGTCGCCCACTTCGATGCTGCCGATATCGCCCTTCAGGTAGCGGATGCCGAAGCCGTCCGGGCTTTCGTCGACCATCGCCCATTCGCTGACGGCCGGACCGCTGGGTGTCCTTCGGCCGGAGTCGTCGCGTCGACGGAGAAAGGCGCCGCCAGCAAGAAAAAGACTGACATCGAGCATGCCGACAACGACGTCGGCGCGCGGCTTGAAGCGCATGCGCGAGAAACGCCGGGTTGGCTGCGCGCCCCACATGGCTGCGAGCGTGCGCAGCACGGTCAGCGAAGCTTTGGGCAGCAGCCAGGCACGCGGAATGTCGAGACGGGTTTTCGCACCGA
>JAUPVD010000263.1 GCA_030917225.1 Pseudomonadota bacterium | reverse complement strand
TTCCGATCTGTCCGCTGCTGATCGTCGCTGAAGATGTCGATGGCGAAGCACTGGCGACCCTGGTGGTCAACAACATCCGCGGCATCCTCAAGACCGTCGCCGTCAAGGCCCCGGGCTTTGGCGACCGCCGCAAGGCCAAGCTCGAATACATCGCCGTTCTGTCCGGTGGCGTGGTCATCTCGGAAGAGACCGGCCTGTCGCTGGAAAAGGCCACCCTGAAGGATTTGGGCCAGGCCAAGCGCGTCGAAATCGGCAAGGAAAACACCACGCTGATCGACGGTTCCGGCGATGCCAAGGCGATCGAAGCCCGCGTCAAGCAGATCCGCGCGCAGATCGAAGAAGCCACCTCGGACTACGACCGCGAGAAGCTGCAGGAACGCGTGGCCAAGCTGGCCGGCGGCGTTGCCGTGATCAAGGTTGGCGCTGCCACCGAAGTCGAAATGAAGGAAAAGAAGGCCCGCGTCGAAGACGCACTGCACGCCACGCGTGCTGCTGTTGAAGAAGGTATCGTCCCCGGCGGCGGTGTTGCACTGCTGCGTGCCCGTGCTGCTCTGGGCAACCTCAAGGGCGACAACCACGACCAGGACGCCGGCATCAAGATCGTGCTGCGCGCGATGGAACAGCCGCTGCGCGAAATCGTTGCCAACGCCGGTGACGAACCGTCGGTGGTGGTCAACGAAGTGGTCAAGGGCACCGGCAACTTCGGCTTCAATGCCGCCAACGGCACCTACGGCGACATGGTTGAAATGGGCGTTCTCGATCCGACCAAGGTCACCCGTTCGGCACTGCAAAACGCCGCTTCGGTGGCCGGCCTGATGCTGACCACCGACTGCATGGTCGCTGAACTGGCTGAAGACAAGCCGGCTGGCGGCGGCATGGGTGGCATGGGCGGCATGGGTGGTATGGGCGGCATGGATATGGGGATGTAATTTCCACCGCTTGGCTGCTTCGGCGCCTGCCAATAAAAAACCGCAGCTTCGGCTGCGGTTTTTTTATGTGTGCCAGTTCGGCTGAGATTCTGTGCGGTCAGGTTGCAGCGTGGCCGATTACTTGCGCTGCAGCATCTCTGCGCGGCGCGTGCGGACTTCTGGCGACCACTGGCTCTCGATATAAGCCAGCACGTTGGCAATTTGCTGATCGGTCAGCTTGCCGGCGAAGGCAGGCATATCCGAGACGTAATTTTCCGGCGCATTCGGTGGCACCATGCCGAACTTTGTGATCGCTACCAATCGTTCCATGGGGTGGTGCCAGGTATGGCCGCTGGCGTCGTGGGGGGGCGCAGGAAGTTTTCCGTCGGCACGCCGCGTGCGCCAGTCGGGCTGGCCTTCAAGGTGCTTGCCGTGACAGGAGGCGCATTCTGCCTTGTAGATGTTTTCGCCTTCCATTAGTGCGAAGGGGGCTGCGTTGCTGCGATCGCCGCAGGCGGTCAGCATGGCAGAGGCAAGAATGGCCAAAGCCAAGCGGGTGCTCGATATCGGCGCAACACCACGAAGTTTCATTTGCGGCGCCGATTGTTGCGCTGCGCAGGTGGCGAGGCTGGCTGGCCGGGTGGCGGCATTGCCCGTTTTGCACGCGTTTCCTGGGCGAGTTTCACTGCCCCGACGACGTTGACGAGGGCTACCAGAATGGCTGGCCACAAGGGCAATTCGTGGCCGGATAGCCAGCCGTAAAAAAGAAGTATCGCAAGCGCGAGCCCCCCCACCAGCAAGGTCATCGAACCGAAGCTGAACATCCCTTTGTATTTCTCGATCAAATCATTTCCCTTCGGCAAAACAAGTTGTGTGGATCAGCGCGGCGCTCGCCGCCGCGTGCAAAATACCATAGTGCGAAGTCGCGTGCAGCGATTGTAAGCGGCTCAAACCTGCCGCAGACAGCCCAGTCAGGCCCAACGCCGGAAACTCAGCCGCTATCCTGCGCTGGTTTCAGCAGGCGGGCCGCTTTGGCCGCCTGATCCACCACCCGGCGCAGCGTGCTGAAAGTGCGCGTCAGCGATTCCATGGTCTCGATGCCGATCTCGCCACAGGCGCTGGCCGTCAGAATGGCTTCCTTCAGGTCTTGATAGTCGGCTTCAAACTGCGCTGCCTGCTCGGGGCCGAGCGGAGCGAACGGTTCGGTATCCGGATTCAGCTGCACCAGCAGCCGGTCGGCACTCTCGGCCATGGTTACAACCGAGGCATGCAATGGCGTATCACCAAGCGCGACGACGGCGGCGTGGCCTGTGGCGATCTCGGGAGCAAGCTCGCCACAGGTTTCGTAATAGCGCTGAACGCGCAACAGGTTAGCCAGCGTCTGCGCCGTTACAGCCGACATTGAACCCCGGCTGACCCGGGTTACGAAATCGGCAATTGTCCGGCCCAATGCCGGCAGCGCCACGGCGTCGTCCGGCCGGCCGTGGTCGCCGGTAAGTAAGCCGATGCGCGACCAGACACCACCCACGGCCATGCCGCCAAAGCGCACCAGTTCGCGACGCAATGCGCTGGTGGCGAGCGAGGGGACCGAAGCAACGTTGCGGTCAAGATAGCGCGGCTGCGCAATCTCCTCTTCGCGGGTACGAAAGCGGTGTTGCAGAAAAGCGGCTAGGTGGGTCGACAGCGGCCACATCAGCAGCACGCCGAGAATGTTGAATACTGTATGGAACAAGGCCAGGCTGACGGCCGGGGACTGGACGAGGGAAAAACCTTCGCGCAGCAGATCGACAAAGGCGATCAGTGCTGGCAGCAACAGGAAGGCGGCGACGCCGGTCAGCACATTGAACAGCACATGCGCCGACGCTGCCCGGCGGGCATTCGGCGTCGCGCCAATGACGGCGATAAGTGCTGTGACCGTGGTGCCGACATTGGCGCCGATGACTGCGGCAGCCGCCTCCTGCAGCGGAAGAAGCCCTGATTCCGCCAGCGTCAGCACAATGGCCAGCGCAGCGCTGGAAGACTGCATCAGGGTTGTCAGCAGCAAGCCGGCGAGCAGAAAAGCCAGAACCGACTGGAGACCGTGGCCCGACAGCGTAGTCAGATCAAAACCCAGTGCAGCACCAGAAAACGACTGCTGCAGGTAAGCGATGCCGAGGAACAATACGCCAAACCCGGCGAGCGCGGTCCCGGCTGCGCCGCGACGCGTATCGGCGCCGGAAAGCCTCAGCGCCATGCCGATGCCGATCATCGGCAGGGCCATCGCCTCAACCTTGATCTTCAGCCCGATCAACGCCACCAGCCAGCCGGTCATCGTGGTGCCGACGTTGGCGCCGAAGATCACCCACAGCGACTGGCCGAAGGTGAGCAGCCCCGCGTTCACGAAGCCGATCGCGGCGACGGTGACGGCACTCGATGACTGCACGACGGCGGTAACGAACACACCCGAGGCGAGGCCCCGCCAGCGCGTACGCGTCGACGAGGCGAGAACCTGGCTGAGCGCCGGCCCGGCCGCAGCCTTCAGCCCATCGGTCATCAACATCATGCCGAGCAGGAACAGGCCGATGCCGCCCGCTAGCAGGTTGATGGCGTCTCCACCCACCGCGTCTCCCTTCTGAAACGATCAGGGTACAGGATGGTGATTGGCAAAGTGCTCGTCAAGCGTGCCAGGCACGTTCCTGTGATCGAAGGGGCGAAAATGAGGTGCCGCGAGGTGTCGATGTGCTGCCCGGGGCGGAGGACTATAATCGCGTCCTTTGCTCAGGGTCATACCCCATGCATGAGTGGCGACGTACAGGAATGGACCGAACAGCGTGGCGAGTTGCGCTCATGCTGACGCTCGTAGTGGCAGGTTGTTCGTCGGGCGGGCCGGTTACGGGCGATTCGCCGGCTGCATCGTCTGCCGCCACGCCGGTCACGAAGGTAGCATCGGCGCCACAGGCAAGTGTCGCCGAGCGCAGCGAACCGGCCGCCCCGGCGCCCGGTGACGCCAACACGGTGTTCTTCCGGCGCGGGTCTGCTGCGCTTGACGATGCCGCCCTCACCGCGCTGCGGACGCATGCCGAGCGTCTGCGAGACGATCCCCGTCTCGTGGTGACGCTGGTTGGCCACACCGATCACCTGGGTAGCCGCTCGTTCAATCTGGCGATCGCTGAACA
>JAUPVD010000262.1 GCA_030917225.1 Pseudomonadota bacterium | reverse complement strand
TGGCTTTCCTGCTTGTTCGGCCTGAAGGGCTGTTCGGCGAAAAGCACATCGACCGCGTCTGATTCGGCTGGGAGAAAAACAGCATGCTTTACCGTGAAGCAGGTCAATTCAAGGCGAGCTATGCCGCCGACCAGCAGATTTTCCCGATCCGCCAGGATCGCATCGGCGTCATGATCGTGCTCGCCATCGCTTTCCTGGCGGTGCCGATGTTCGCCAGCGAATACTGGATCAAGGGCATCATCATCCCCTTTCTGGTGTTCTCGCTGGCAGCGCTGGGCTTGAACATCCTGACCGGCTATGCCGGCCAGTTGTCGCTGGGTTCGGCGGCCTTTATGGCGGTGGGCGCCTTTGCTTCCTACAACTTCATGCTGCGCATCGATGGCATGCCGCTGCTGCTGGCCTTCGTTCTGGGCGGGCTTGCCGCCGCCATGGTCGGCATCGCCTTCGGCTTGCCAAGTTTGCGTATCAAGGGTTTTTACCTGGCGGTGGCGACGCTGGCAGCGCAGTTCTTCATTATCTGGATTCTGACCAAGGTCAGCTGGTTCTCGAACGATTCGTCGTCGGGCGTGATCACCGCGCAGGAAATGCAAATCTTCGGCTACAAGTTCACGTCGCCGGAAGCGAAGTACCTGCTGGTGCTTTCGGTGGTGACGGTGCTGGCGCTGATGGCCAAGAACATGGTCCGCAGCTCGGTCGGCCGTGCCTGGATGGCGGTACGTGACATGGACGTGGCGGCCGAGGTAATCGGCATCCGCATCATGTATACCAAGCTGCTGGCCTTTGCCGTCAGCTCGTTCTACTGCGGCGTGGCCGGCGCGCTCTACGCCTATGCCTACCTGGGGACGGTCGAGCCGGAAGGTTTCAACCTCGACCTGTCGTTCAAGATCCTGTTCATGATTATCATCGGCGGCGTGGGCTCGATTCTCGGCTCTTTCCTGGGCTCGGCCTTCATCGTGCTGCTGCCGATCTTTCTCGACGTGATGGTGCAGGATGTTTTCGCTGGGCTCCTGCCGCCATCGATCGCCTCGAACCTGCAACTGATGGTCTTCGGCGGTCTGATCATCTTCTTCCTGATCGTCGAGCCGCACGGTCTGGCGCGCCTGTGGCAGATCGCCAAGGAGAAATTGCGGCTGTGGCCTTTCCCCCACTAAGATAGCTTTATCCGGTTTCTGGTATTTCAGGTTCTGGAGCAGGTTGTAACACCACACTACTAAACGAGGAGACATAACCATGCAAATGAAAGCAAAACTGCTGCTCACCGCTGTAGCCGTCGCCAGCGCCTTGACGACGTCGTCGGTCATGGCGCAAGCCAACGAACAGTTCGTCGGTCTGCCCAGCTACCGTGTCGGCCCGTATGCGGCTGGCGGATCGGGTATCTACGGTGGCTGGATCGACTACATGGCCCTGGTCAACGAGCAGGGCGGCGTCAATGGCGTCAAGCTGACCTGGGAAGAGTGCGAAACCGAATACAACAACGCGCGTGGTGTGGAATGCTACGAGCGCATGAAGAAGAAGGGCAACTCCGGCAATAGCGTGTTCCAGCCGCTGTCCACCGGCATCACCTATGCCGTGCTCGACAAGGTCGCCCAGGACAAGATCCCGATGGTCACCATCGGCTATGGTCGTACCGACGCCTCCGATGGCCGCGTCTTCCCGTGGGTCTTCCCGCTGCTGACCAACTACTGGTCGCAGAACACCGCCAAGATCAAGTTCATCGGCGCCAAGGAAGGCGGCATGGACAAGCTTAAGGGCAAGAAGATCGCCAACATCTATCACGACTCGGCCTACGGCAAGGAAACCATTGCGCTGCTCGACAAGCAGGCGGCCAAGTACGGTTTCACCGTGGTGCACATCCCGGTGTCGCATCCGGGTAACGAGCAGCAGTCGCAGTGGCTGAAGGTCCGTCAGGAAAAACCGGACTGGGTCATCCTGCGCGGCTGGGGCGTGATGAACCCGACCGCCATCAAGGCCGCTGCCAAGATCGGTTTCCCGCGTGACAAGATCGTTGGCGTCTGGTGGTCCGGTGCCGAGGAAGACACCATCCCGGCTGGCGAAGCCGCCAAGGGCTTCATCGCGGCCGGCTTCAACGTCGGCGGGACCAACTACCCGGTGGTCAAGTCGATTCAGGACAACGTCTACAAGAAGAACAAGGGCAACATGGAAGACAAGGCCCGCATCGGTTCGATCTACTACAACCGCGGCGTGGTGCACGGGATCATTACCGTCGAGGCTATCCGTACGGCGCAGGCCAAGTACGGCAAGGGTCAGGTCATGAACGGCGAGCAGATGCGCTGGGGCTTCGAGCACCTGAACATCGATGCCAAGCGCCTGAAGGAACTGGGTGCCGAAGGCTTCATGCCTGACCTGAAGGTCAGCTGCCTCGACCACGAAGGTTCCGGCAAGGTGAAGTTCCAGCAGTGGGATGGCAAGCAGTGGAAGGTCATTACCGACTGGATCGACGCCGACAAGGAACTGGTGCGCCCGATGATCGAAGAGTCTGCGGCGAAGTACGCCAAGGAAAAGAACATCACCCCGCGTGACTGTTCGAAGGAGGGTTGATACGGACGCCTAAGCGCCGTATCAACTCGCCGGGATGGTGCGGACACGCTTGGCGTGCCGCACATCCCGGCGGCACTACCGGATGGAGACTATGACGACAACGACAATGCAAGCAGCGGAAAACGGCGGTTCTTACCTTTCGATCAACAACATCGAGGTCATTTACGACCACGTGATTCTGGTGCTCAAGGGTGTTTCGCTCGAAGTGCCGAAGGGCCGCATCGTGGCCTTGCTGGGTGCCAACGGCGCCGGCAAGTCGACCACGCTGAAATCGATTTCCAATCTCCTTGGTGCCGAACGCGGTGACGTGACCAAGGGTGACATCATGTTCAAGGGCACGCGCGTCGATCAGATGACGCCCAATGAACTGGTCAAGCGCGGCGTCATCCAGGTCATGGAAGGCCGCCACTGTTTCGCCCACCTGACGCTGGAAGAGAACCTGCTGACCGGCGCCTACACCCGCGGCATCTCCCGTGCCGAATTGAAGCAGAGCCTGGAAATGGTTTACCACTACTTCCCGCGCCTGAAGCAGCGCCGTATGACGCAGGCTGGCTACACCTCCGGTGGCGAGCAGCAGATGTGTGCCATCGGTCGGGCGCTGATGGCCAAGCCGGAAATGATCCTGCTCGACGAACCGTCGATGGGTCTGGCGCCACAGATCGTCGAAGAGATCTTCGAGATCGTGAAGGATTTGAACCAGAGCGAGCGCGTCAGCTTCCTGCTGGCCGAGCAGAACACCATGGTCGCGCTGCGCTATGCCGACTTTGGCTACATCCTCGAAAACGGCCGCGTGGTCATGGAAGGCGAGGCCAAGGAGCTGGCATCGAACGAGGACGTGAAGGAGTTCTACCTCGGGCTGTCGAGCGCGGGGCGCAAGAGCTTCCGCGACGTCAAGCACTACCGCCGCCGCAAACGCTGGCTCTCCTGAGATGGCCGTGCGCGCCGCAATACTTCGTTGCTCACCTGCTTGTGCGCCCGGTGCACACGGCGCAGGCTCGCGCCTCGTCTTGCGACGCTACTTGGCCATCTCACAACGGTTGTTCGCCCTGGGTAGCGCGCAGCGCGTATCGAAGGGTTGGGCGCCAACCCCCGGAATTTAAAAGAAATGCCCCTCCCCGCTGGCTGCCGCTTTGCCCAAGGACATGACTATGGAATTTTTTGACGCACTCGAAACTCGCCCGCCGGATGTGCGCGAGCGCCAGCAGATGGCGGCGTTGCCATCCCTGATCGCTTTCGCGAAATCGTATGCGCCGGCGATTGACGAATTGTTGGCTGACATTGATGCCGAGACCGTTACGAATCGTGCAGCACTGGCCAGTCTGCCGGTGATCCGGAAGACCGAGCTGCATGAGCGTCAGCAGGCTGCGCGCCCGTTCGGTGGTTTCGTCGGCGAATGGCGCGGACGTGTCGGGCGGGTATTTTCATCTCCTGGTCCGATCTATGAGCCGGAGGGGCGGAGTCCCGATTACTGGCGTACGGCACGCGCCATGTTTGCCGCGGGTTTCCGTGCCGGCGATCTGGTGCACAACAGTTTTTCGTACCACATGACGCCGGGCGCCTGGATCATGGAAGCCGGGGCGCATGCGCTTGGTTGCACGGTATTCCCCGGTGGGGTCGGGCAGACGGAGCAGCAGTTGCTGGCGGCCGTCGACCTGCGCCCGGATGCCTATGTCGGGACACCGTCTTTCCTCAAGATCCTGCTGGAAAAGGCCGATGAGTTGAAGCTTGATGTCAGTAGCCTGAAGAAAGCGCTGCTGTCCGGTGAAGCCTACCCGCCCAGCCTGCGTGACGCGCTGACGGCGCGTGGCGTGAACGGTTACCAGTGCTATGCCACCGCCGACGTCGGCGTCATCGCCTATGAATCGGCAGCCCGTGAAGGATTGATTGTTGACGAAGGGGTCATCCTCGAAATCGTTCGGCCGGGCACCGGCGATCCGGTGCCGGAAGGCGAGGTTGGCGAAGTGGTGGTCACCGTCTTCAATCGCGATTATCCGCTGGTGCGTTTCGGTACCGGCGACCTGTCGGCCATCCTGCCCGCATCGCTGACCACTGCGTCAGCCTGCGGCCGTACCGGCCAGCGCATCAAGGGCTGGCTCGGGCGCGCCGACCAGACGACCAAGATCAAGGGCATGTTTGTGCACCCCTCGCAGGTAGCCGATGTGCTCAAACGCCACCCGGAGGTGGAACGCGCCCGCCTGGTGGTCGACAACGCCACCGGTCAGGATCGCATGATCCTGAATTGCGAAGGGAGCGGCGCCACGTCACTAGGTGAGGCTATCGTCGCGTCTCTGCGAGAGATTACCAAGCTGCGTGGTGAAGTGGCTTTCCACGCCACCGGTTCACTTCCCAATGACGGCAAGGTGATCGAGGACGTGCGAAAATACGAGTGATGCGCCCACTCGTATTCGTTTTTGCATTGCTCGCTGCCGTTATCCAGAGCGCTTCTGCCGAAGAAGCGCAGATGCCCGTGCCGGGCGACTGCGCCATGTTTCGCGAAGGCGGCGAAGGCTACATCATGAAGACGCCGACCTACTGGGTGCGCGGCCGCATCGAGGAAGTCTACAAGCGGCCGCACCAGATGGGGCTCTGCCCCAGGATCAGCAAGCCCCGTGAGCGGTTTACCCGTGATGACTGGATGACCATCGCCGATACTTATCCCTGCGTGTCCGATCCTGCCAACGTCGGCGAGGTTCAGGCCATTCGTATCCGCATGCGTGTCGAAGCCTGGGAGACCCCGTGGAGTTTGCAGCAAGGTCGAGTCGGCTGGCTGTTCCGAGGCCAGTTCCTGAAGACCGAACTGAAGGAAGGTGTCATCCTTGATGTGGACGGCACCTTGCTCGAACGTTGCGAGGAAAAGCCGTGAGCAAGCCGGCGACACCAGCACCGCTTGCCGGTGTTCGTGTCCTCGACCTTTCCCGTCTGCTACCTGGCCCGGTCGCTAGTCTGCACCTCGCTGATCTTGGTGCCGACGTTATCAAGATCGAAGATACCGGCGCCGGCGATTACGCGCGCACCATGGGGGATGGCCCCGAAGGCACTGAGCACAGCAGCTGGTTTTTCCGCGCAGTGAACCGCAACAAGCGTGGCCTGACCCTCGATCTGAAGCAGAAACCCGGGCGCGAAGCCTTGCTGCGGCTGGTGGCCGGCGCCGACATCCTGCTTGAAAGTTTCCGCCCTGGTGTGATGGAACGCCTCGGCCTCAGCTACGAGACGCTGCTGGCCAGCAATCCAGGGCTGGTCTATTGCGCAATTACCGGCTACGGCCAGGACGGCCCCTGGGCGCTGCGTGCCGGGCATGACCTCAACTATATCGCCCAAGCCGGTGTGCTCGAACAGACGGGTGGCGCGGGCGAATTCGCCACGACAGCCCCGGCCATTCCGGCACTGCAGATAGGCGACCTGCTCGGCGGTGCGATGACGGCGGTCAGCGCCATGCTTGCCGCACTGTTCAAGGCGCGAGCGACCGGGGAAGGCAGCTTTGTCGATGTTGCCATGAGCGACAGCGTCCTCGCGCACAACCTCTTCCCGCTGTTTGCCCTGCAGGCGGATGGCGTATTGCCGCCGCGTGGTGGCGACATGCTCACCGGTGGTCATGCCAACTACGGTGTGTATTGCACGCAGGACAACAAGTACATGGCGGTGGCGCCGCTGGAAGAGAAATTCTGGGCCTTGTTCTGCGATGCTGTCGGCCGACCTGAACTCAAGGCGCGCTATGCCGATACAGCCGCGCCAGAACTGCGACGGGAACTCGAAGTCTTGTTTGCCAGCCGTCCACAGGCCGACTGGGTGGCACTGTTCGATGGAGTAGACTGTTGCGTTACCCCCGTTTTGACACTGGCCGAAGCGCTTGAGCACCCGCAGTACCGCGCTCGTGCAATGAGTGTCCAAGCCGATGGCATGACTCAGTACGCACCCCCCTTCAGGATTTCAGGCTGGCACTTCGCTATCGAGCAGGTCGCGCCAACGCCTGGCGAGCATACGGATGCGATTCTTGCCGAGGCGGGTTATTCGGTCGCAGAGATCGCCGACCTGCGGCAATTACGTATCGTCTGATTTGCGCAGTCCCCGTAGAATTTGTCGATGTCTACGGCACTGCTGCTTCTCCCCGATTTCTGCCTGATTCTCCTCGGCTTCGGTC
>JAUPVD010000261.1 GCA_030917225.1 Pseudomonadota bacterium | reverse complement strand
CGCATCGAGCAGAGCGCCGGTATCGATGCCCACTTCCTTGATTCCGACTATGCCGACGTTACCCATAGCCCCGGCCTGAACGAGACCTACGCCAGCGCGAACCTCGTGCTGCGCGTGACGCCACCGGACGCCACGGAAATCCCCCTGCTGCCGGAAGGCAGCGTGCTGATCGGCCTGCTCAAGCCTTTCGAGGACAAAGCCCGCCTGGACGCGCTGAACGCGAAGAAGATCACCGCCTTCGCCCTCGAACTGCTGCCGCGCATCTCGCGTGCGCAGAGCATGGATGCGCTCTCCTCGCAGGCCTCCTGCGCCGGCTACCAGTGCGGGTTGATCGCCGCTGCGCGCTGTGTGAAGTTCTTCCCGATGCTGACCACCGCTGCCGGCACCATCCGCCCGGCGCGTGTGCTGGTCATCGGCGCCGGTGTCGCGGGCCTGCAGGCGATTGCCACCTGCAAGCGGCTGGGGGCAATGGTCGAAGCCTACGATGTGCGTTCCGCTGCACGCGAGCAGATCGAGTCGCTCGGCGCCAAGTTCGTCGACACCGGCGTCGCGGCCGATGGCGCGGGCGGCTACGCGCGCGAGCTGACCGCTGAGGAAAAGGCACAGCAGACCGAGAAGCTGGCCAAGGCCGTCGCCCAAGCGGATGTGGTCATCACCACCGCCTCGATCCCCGGCAAGAAGGCGCCGATCATCATCACCACCGACATGATCGGGCGCATGAAGTACGGCGCCATCATCGTCGACATGGCGGCCGAATCCGGCGGCAACTGCGTGATGACGCAACCGGGCGAACACGTCATCGCCAACGACGTGAACATCCACGGCCCGCTCAACCTGCCCTCGCGCATGCCGACGCATGCCTCCGAGCTGTACGCCAAGAACCTCTACAACTTCCTGTCGCCGTGGATCAAGGACGGCAAGCTGGAATTCGACTGGTCGGATGATGTCGTCGCCGGCACCCTGCTCTGCCGCGATGGTCAGACGGTACACGCCGGCGTGAAACAGGCGCTGTTGGCAAACTCGGGAGAACTCTGATGGACGGCATGCTCGCGCTCTACATCTTCATGCTCGCCGCCTTCACCGGCTACGAGATCATCGCCAAGGTGCCGGTCATCCTGCACACGCCGCTGATGTCGGGTTCCAACTTCATTCACGGCGTGGTGGTCGTTGGCGCCATGATCGTGCTCGGCACGGCCGACACGCTGACACAACAGATCATCGGCTTCTTCGCCGTGGCGCTGGGGGCAGCGAACGCGGCCGGCGGTTACGTGGTCACCGAACGCATGCTCGGCATGTTCCAGAAGAAGAAGGAGAGCTGAACATGACGATGCCTCTCTACGTTCAAGGCGCCTGGTTCGCCGGCGCGCTGCTCTTCATCTTCGGCTTGAAGGGCATGAGTTCGCCGGCCAGTGCGCGGCGCGGCATCGTCATCGCCGGCTACGGCATGCTCATCGCCATCGCCGCCACCTTCCTCATCCCCGGCCTGCAGAACCTCGGCCTGATGGCGCTGGCGCTGATCATTGGCGGCGCAGCCGCCTGGATCTCCGGCCAGAAGGTGAAGATGACCGACATGCCGCAGATGGTCGCCATCTACAACGGCATGGGCGGCGGTGCGGCCGCCGCGATTGCCGCCGTCGAGTTCGCCAAGGGCGATGCGCATGGCGTTGCAACGACGGTGCTCGCTGTCGTCGGCGCACTGATCGGCGCCGTCTCCTTCACTGGTTCGTGCGTTGCCTGGGCCAAGCTGCAGGGCGTGTTGAAGAAGGCCTACCGGCTGCCGGCGCAGAACGCGGTCAATGTCATCCTAGCGCTGGTGTCGATCGGCCTGGGCGCGGCAATGGTCGTACTGGCCCCGGCGCGGCCTGAACTGATCTACGGCTTCTTCATCGTTGCGCTGGTGCTCGGCCTGATCGTCACGCTGCCGATCGGCGGCGCCGACATGCCGGTGGTGATCTCGCTGTTCAACGCCTTCACCGGTCTCGCGGTCGGCTTCGAGGGCTATGTGCTCGGCAACCCGGCGTTGATCATCGCCGGCATCGTCGTCGGCGCCGCCGGCACGCTGCTGACGCAGCTGATGGCTAAGGCGATGAACCGCCCGATCTCGAACATCCTGTTCACGCCGATGACTGGCGGCGCAGCCAGCGGAGAAGCCATCAGCGGCACGATGAAGGAAGTTGGCGCCATCGACGCGGCGGCGATGATGCGCTACGCCAGCAAGGTCATCATCATCCCCGGCTACGGCATGGCTGTGGCGCATGCGCAGCACAAGGTGTGGGAGATGACTTCGATCCTTGAGGAAGCCGGGGTCGAGGTGAAGTTCGCCATCCACCCGGTGGCCGGGCGCATGCCGGGGCACATGAACGTGCTGCTGGCCGAGGCCGGCGTGCCCTACGATAAGATCTTCGACCTGGAGGAGATCAACGGCGAGTTCGCGCAGGCCGATGTGGCGCTGGTGATCGGCGCCAACGACGTGGTGAACCCGACGGCGCGCACCGACAAGTCGAGCCCGATCTACGGCATGCCGATCCTCAACGCCGACATGGCGCAGAGCGTGATCGTCATCAAGCGCGGCAAGGGCACCGGCTATTCGGGCGTCGAGAACGCGCTGTTCTACACCGACAACTGCCGCATGCTTTACGGCGACGCGCAGCCGATGGCCGGCGAGATCATCCAGCACCTGAAGGCCATGGGTTAAGTCCGGGGAATACCAAGGAAGCGTAATTCACGAGAGGGGCCGCGCGCCCCTCTTTTTTTGCAGCCGGTCAGCGCAGGAATTCGCGGCTGATCTGCCGGAATTGCTCGGTGCCGGCCCGATGCAACCACTCGAAGGCAACCATTTCGCGCGAAACGATGCGGCAGCCTTCCTGACGCAACCGTTCCAGCGCCAGCGTCTTGTCTTCACTTTTCCTTGAGCCTACCGCGTCGGCCACCACATAGACCTCCTTGCCGAGCGCCAGCAGGCCAAGCGCCGTCTGCAGCACGCAGACATGCGTCTCGGTGCCGGTGAGCACGATCTGGCGCCGGGAGAAATCGGGAAGTTGCTCCAGGCAGCCGTCGGCGACTGCCGAAAAATGAATCTTCTCGACGATGCACGATTCGGGAATTTTCGCCGTAAGCGCCGGCACCATCGGCCCGAGACCGGCAGGGTACTGAACCGTCGCTGCGACCGGCACCTGTAGCCGCTGCGCCACATCGGTCAGCCACAGGTTATGCCGCAGAACGCTATCGATGCCGTCAATCGCCGGGGCGAGACGTTCCTGCAAATCGATCAGCAGCAACAGTGACTGGTCGGCCTTGATGATCATTGCTGCTCCTGCCTGGTCATGCGCAACATGGAAAGATCGTAACCCTGCGCCACGGCTGCGGCTTTCGCCTTCTCGATCTCGGCCGCCGGCAGCACCGGGGTACGTGAAAGGATCCAGAGGTATTTTCGATTGGGATTGCCGACGACCGCCCAGCGGTAGTCGTTGTCCAGACCGATGATCCAGTAATCGGAAGAAAACGGCCAGAAGAAGGACACCTTCAACCGGGCATTGCCCGAGTCTTCGACGGTAGTGGCCTTGCCCTCGGCCTCGATGAAACCATTTTCCGTACGGCAGCGATTGCGCACCGCGATGCCGCCATCCTCGCGCGGTGAATACTCGGCCGTGGTATCAGCGATGCAGTTGCGCTGGAAGAACATCGGGAAACTGCCGATCTCGTACCAGCGTCCCAGGTAGCGCGTCAGATCAACGCTGGAAACCGTGGCCACAGCGCCATCGGATGCAGCAGCGGTTGGTGGCAGAAGACAGGAAATGACGGCAAATAGGGTAACCAGCAGGCGTTTCATGGAGGTAGCCAATAGTGTGTGTGGGTTTTCAGACTGCTTGCATCGGCCTGCAGTTCCAAAGGTCGTCAAAAAACCAGATGCAACTTAAATGCAACAAGGTGGCGTTTAAGTTGCCACTGTGATTGAATAGCGCCTTCCAAAAATGGCGATCCAGAATCCGCCAGACAAAAGACAACGATACCCGATGGCACTACCCCTGCTCCTCCAGATTATCCTCGCCTGCCTGCTCGGCGGCGTACTCAGCATTGCCGCCGCAGCGCTGATCATGTTCGGCCTGCCGCGCAAATGGCTGGCTTTCACCATCAGCTTTTCCACCGGGCTGCTGCTGGCCATGGCCATGCTGCACCTGCTGCCGGAAGCCCTGGAAATGGGCCTGACCCCGCACGAGGTTTTTCCGCTGCTGCTGGCCGGCATCCTCGGTTTCTTCGCGCTGGAAAAATTCGCCATCTGGCGCCATTCCCACCACGACGCCACCGAGACCGATGCGCATCAGGGCGACCACCAGTGTACCGACCATACCCATGCCCACCACCACACGCATGGCCCGCAGGGTGAAACCCTGTCGATCCTGGTTGGCGACAGTTTCCACAATTTCACCGACGGCCTGCTCATCGCCGCAGCCTTCCTCGCCGACCCAGCATTGGGCTGGACCACGACGCTGGCCATCATCGCCCACGAAGTGCCGCAGGAAGCCGGCGATTTCGCGATTCTGCTCTCTGCAGGCTGGAAACGCGGGCGCGCCCTGTTCTGGAACGGCATCTCCAGCCTGATGGCCATTGCCGGCGGCGTTGTCGGCTATCTCGCACTCGACAATGCCCGCAACTGGATACCGTTCATCATCACCATCGCCGCTTCCAGCTTCCTTTACGTGGCCATCGCCGACCTGATGCCACGCCTCAAGCGCGAAACCACCTCCGTCGGCTGGCACAGCGTTCTGCTCGCCGCCGGCATTGCCGTCATCGCCTTTGGCACCGGCCATTCGCACTGACTCAAGGAGAGCCCGTCATGAAACTTGCGACCATCACCGTACGCCTTCTCGCACTCGCGGTTTTTGCCTGCGGTGGCAACGCCTATGCCGCCAAGGGGCATGTGCACGGCGCCGGTACGCTCGACGTGAGCATCGAGGGCAACAAGGTCAGCCTCGCGCTTGAATTGCCGCTCGATGCCGCCACCGGTTTCGAGCGTGCGCCAAAAACGCCGCAGGAAAAGGCCGCGCTGGAAGAGGCGGGCAAGGTGCTGAACAACGCTGCAACGCTCTTCACGATGAGCCCGGCAGCTAACTGCACTGTCGGCAGTGTCAACGTGACGGTGCCCTACAGCACCACCAGCACGGCAAATGCCGAGCACGCCGACCTCGCAGGCAACTATGTGTTCCAGTGTGCCAATCCGGCGGCATTGACGCGCATCGAGACAACCCTGTTCAAGCAGTTCAAGCGCCTCTATCGCCTCGAAGTCCGGCGGGTCGGGCCAGGCGGCCAGGGCGCCTCGCGGCTGACGCCGAAGCAGCCGACACTGAGCTGGTAAGCGGAGGCCGACATGCCCGCCGTCGCGCTGCATGTTGCCGATCTGCGCTTTCGCTGGCCCGGGCAGACAGCGCCCTGTCTCGACATCCCGCACCTTGAAGTCGCTGCGGGAGAGCGTGTTTTCCTGTACGGCCCCAGCGGCAGCGGCAAAAGCACCCTGCTCGGCCTGCTCGGCGGCGTCTCCGTTCCGGAACGGGGCCGCGTCGAAATACTCGGCCATCCGTTGAATGCACTGCCGGCACGCAAGCGTGACCGGATTCGCGCCGACAGCATCGGCTTCCTCTTCCAGCAATTCAACCTGCTGCCCTGGCTCAGTGCCATCGACAACGTGCTGCTGCCCTGCACTTTCTCGGCGCTGCGACGCGACCGCGCGGGCGCAGAGCGATCACCTGTGGCCGAAGCCGGGCACCTGCTGACGCAACTCGACCTTGCCCCCGACTCCTGGCACAAGAAGGCCGCCGAACTCAGCGTGGGCCAGCAGCAGCGGGTGGCCGCAGCCCGCGCACTGATCGGCCGGCCCGAAATCATCATCGCCGATGAGCCCACCTCGGCGCTGGATGCCGAACGCCAGCAGGTGTTTGTCGACCTCCTGCTGCGCGAAACCGCCGCGGCCGATGCCGCCCTCGTGTTCGTCAGCCACGACCACCGGCTAGCGGCACACTTCGACCGCCGGATCGCACTGAACGAAATCAACCGCGCCGTGCAGGAAGCCAGCGAGGTGGTGCCATGAAGGCCATTCTCCGCCTTGCCGCGCTAAGCGCCTGGAGCCGACGCAGCACACTCGGGCTGCTGCTCGTTTCGATTGCGCTGAGCACGACGCTGCTGCTGGCGGTAGAGCGCATTCGTGTCGATACGCGCCAGAGCTTCACGCAATCGGTTTCCGGCGTCGATCTGATCGTCGGCGCGCGCAGCGGCGCGGTGCAATTGATGCTCTACGCCGTTTTCCACTCCGGCAGTGCCACCCACAACATGCGCTGGGAGAGCTATCGCGCCATCGCCGCCCACCCGGCCACCGAATGGGCGGTGCCGCTTTCGCTGGGCGATTCACATCGTGGCCATGCCGTGCTGGGCACCAGCCGCGAATACTTTGACCGCTTCCGCTATGGCGAGCGGCAGGCGCTTCGCTTTGTCACCGGCCGCCCCTTCGACAAGGTGTTCGAAGCCGTCGTCGGCAGCGAAGTGGCGGCGCGACTGAACTACCGGCCGGGGCAGAAGATCACCCTGAGCCATGGCTTTGCCGATCAGGAAGGCCCGGGCGCGGCTGAGCATGGCGACAAGCCCTTCGAGATCGTCGGCATCCTTGCGG
>JAUPVD010000260.1 GCA_030917225.1 Pseudomonadota bacterium | reverse complement strand
GCGAAGCCGGTACCGGCAGCGAGGCACTCGCACTTGCCGCCGAACTGCGTCCCGACCTCGTTCTCCTCGACATCGGCTTGCCCGACATGAGCGGGCTTGACGTCGCCGCGCAACTCGCCGACGTCGCGCCGGGTAGCCGGGCGCTGATGCTGTCGATGTACGACAACCGGGAATATGTGATCAGCGCGATCCGTGCCGGCGCTGCCGGCTACGTGCTGAAGGATGCCAGCTCGAAGGAAATCATCACTGCCATTCGTGCCGTCGCTGCGGGCGGCTCGTACTACAGCGCACCGCTGACCACGGCGCTGGCCACCGGCGGCAGCGAACCGCCGCTCCTGACCGAGCGCGAACGCGAGATCCTCATCCTGGTCGCGCAGGGCAACAGCAACAAGCGCATTGCCCAACAACTCGATGTCAGCGTACGCACCGTAGAAACGCATCGGCTGAACCTGCGCAAGAAGCTGGGCGTCGAAACGCCCGCCGGGCTGATCCGCTATGCGCTGCAGCAGGGGTGGATCAAGGTTTGACTGGCAATGGTTGACACTCTCGAAGATAAACTGCCGGCGATGCGACATTGATAATGCATAATTCGCAGCATGCCGAGAAGCCACCACAAACCTTTCAGTTACACCACCTCCATCGTCGCAGTAAGGGATTTGCCCCCCTCGCTGATCGAGCACATGGTGCGCTTGTATCTGAACAATTTTGACGGGAGTTCGGAGGCTCTATTCAGAGAAGACTTGGCGGCGAAGGACGAAGTGATTCTATTGTGTTCGGACGGTGAACTTGTTGGATTTACCGCCCTGCAGAAATACACTTCGACGCTCGATGGTGACGCTATTCTCGTTGTCTATTCCGGGGATACGATCGTCGACAGGCCTCATTGGGGGCAACAACAGCTTGCCCGCGCCTGGATTGCACGCATGGGCCAGCTCAAGGCGAAGGCCCCCAAGTGCCGCCTCTGCTGGTTTCTGCTCGTCAAGGGACATCGGACGTACAAGTATCTGTCCGTATTCGGAAAATCCTTCCACCCTCACTGGAGTGAGGCACGTCCTGACCTGAAAAGGCTCGCGGACAAATTGGCTGCAGAACGCTTTGGCGACATGTACGACCCGGGCAGTGGCATCGTTTCGTTTCCAACATCTCGAGGGCACCTCAAGCCGCAAATCGCCGAGCCTTCGCCGGAAGAGATGACCAAGCCGTCAACTCGCTTTTTTCTAGAAACGAATACAGGATTTAGAGCGGGGCACGAACTTGTCTGCGTCTGCGAACTGGAACCGTCAAATATGAAGCCGCTTGCCGAGCGCATTTTTCGCGAAGCAATGCAAGCCGGTGGTGATAGATGACCAGCCGTTCAGTGCACTCCGTAGGAACAAGCCCCGCCTGCGGCCAGCGCCGCGCATGGCTCGAAGCAATGCTCCATAGAAATTCACGGAGCCGTTACCTGTGCGCCTTTGGCTGCCCACGTACAGAGGCAGATTACCTACAGCGTGTTCCGATCGTCGACTATGAAGATCTCTCGCCTCTCATCTCTGAGCTCATGAATGGCGAGAGCGATGTGCTTTTCAATGGCACCCCCGCCGCATTTGAACGAACCGGAGGATCCAGCGGCGGTAGCAAGCTGATTCCGTACTCGCAGAACGGATTACTGGATTTCCAGCACGAACTCGCACCATGGCTGTTTCGTACGATAGAGCGTCACGGCATCTCTGGCTCTGCGTATTTCTCCATCAGCCCTGTGGCCCGCCAGCACGAAAAGATTCGCGGTCTGCAAGTCGGCCTTCCGGACGGCGCCTACCTCGGTGCGGACGCAGGCGCATGGCTCTCACAGCGAAACGCTGTTCCCGCCAGCGTTGCGGAAATTTCAGACACGGATGCCTGGAGGCAAATCACGCTCAATCATCTCAAGGCCGCAGATGATCTGGAATTGATATCCGTCTGGAGTCCGACCTTCCTGTTAAGCCTGTTCGATGGTATTGCCGATACACAAGCTCATTGGCCCAACCTGAAAGTCATCAGCTGTTGGGCTTCAGGTTCTGCCAGACGCTACCTTGGGGATGTCATCAGTATGTTCCCGCACGCAATAGTCGAACCGAAGGGACTACTGTCGACCGAGGCTGTCATAACGGTGCCAGACATCGACGGAAGGCCCCGACTTGTGCAACACGGCTATTTCGAGTTCCGACAGGCGGGGCATTGTTACGACGCATCCGAATTGGTTGAGAAGGAAGAATATGAGGTCATCCTCAGCACCGCGAGCGGCCTTTATCGGTACGCCGGTGGCGACAGGGTTCGCTGCGAAGAAGCCTCCTCGCATGGCAACGTGGTACTTGAGTTTGTTGGCCGGGACTCGATGACCAGCGATCTCGTGGGTGAAAAACTCACGGAAGCTTTTGTCAGCAAGTGCCTGGAAGATATTCCCGGTTTTGCAATGCTCGTGCCGAGGATGGCGCCAGCTGGGTACGTACTGGTAAGCGACGGGGTCTTTGCCGAAGGTTTTTTACGTGAGCTTGATACCCGTCTCCGCCGGAACCCACAGTACAATTATGCCAGAAAGCTACGACAGCTCACCTCAGTAAGCCTGCTGACTTGTAGAACCCCTCATGAAGTTGTCGAGCACGTCATGCGCGAACGCGGCACTCGGTTAGGCGACATCAAGCCAACCTCACTGCGCAACGAAGAGTTCTGGCTACCTCTATTTATGGAGCGCACCCGTTGAAGATTGTGCTGATCTCGCCCAAAGGGCCCCTATATCGATACCGAGGCGGAATTTTCAGGAAATCGCTTCGGTATCAGCCACTGACACTGACAACCTTGGCGGCGCTGATCCCGCCGGAACTGAACCCCGAGTTGACCCTCATCGACGAGGGGATAATGAGCATCCCGGACACACTGGATGCAGACATCGTCGCCATGACAGTGATTACCGGAACGGCGAAGCGCGCCTACGAACTGGCCGCCAGGTATCGCGCCGCCGGCATCACGGTTGTCCTTGGCGGACCACATGTAACGTTGATACCCCATGAGGCCGCCGAGCATGCCGATGCAATCTGTGTCGGTTATGCCGAAGACAGCTGGCCGCAATTGCTGCGCGATTTTTCCGCTGGAAAACTGAAGCCGGCCT
>JAUPVD010000259.1 GCA_030917225.1 Pseudomonadota bacterium | reverse complement strand
GTCTCGGCCAGTTGCTGCGGATCGTTGTAGTCGAGCACCATCGTGTGCTGGGCGAGGTCGGCCGGCACACCGCCGGAAGACGGATTGCCGAAGGTGAGCAGGCCGGAGCCGGCCTTGACCAACAGGCTGTCGGAGTGACCGTGGTAGCAACCCTCAAACTTGATCAGCACGTCGCGGCCGGTGTAGCCACGGGCCAAGCGGATGGCACTCATCGTTGCCTCGGTGCCCGAGGAGACGAGGCGCACCATCTCCATGCTCGGCAGCAGTTCGCAGAGCAGGTCGGCGATTTCGACTTCCGCTTCGGTCGGCGCACCGAACGACAGTCCGCGGGCGGCGCTGTCCTGCACCGCCTTCACGACTTCCGGATGCGCATGGCCGAGGATCAGCGGGCCCCACGAGCCGACGTAATCGGTATAGCGCTTGCCGTCCACGTCCCAGACGTGCGGGCCCTTGCCCTCCTTGAAGAAGCAGGGCACGCCGCCGACCGAGCGAAAAGCACGGACCGGCGAATTGACGCCGCCGGGAATATGCCGCTGGGCGGCTTCAAAGAGTTGCTGGTTGCGGGAGCTCATCGGGCGGTTCCTCGAACAATTGTTGGTAGGCTTGGGCGCGGCCGGCAATGTCCGGCGCGGAAAAAAGATCGGTGATGACGGCCAGCATGCTTGCGCCAGCCGCGAGCAGCGACGATGCATTGGTCAGCGAGATGCCGCCGATGGCACAGGACGGTATGCCGAGGTCGTCACGGCAGCGGCCAAACAGTTCGAGAGGCGCACGCACCGCCAGGGGCTTGGTCGGCGAGGGGTGAACGGCACCGAAGGCCACGTAGTCGACTCCTGCCGCCACCGCTGCGCGTGCGCACTCGAAGTCGGCATAGCAGGAAGCGCCGAGTACGACGCCGACGGGCAAAGCCCGGCGTGCTTCGACCAGATTGCCGTCGTCGCCCCCCAAATGCACGCCCCCGGCGCCAACGCGCAGGGCCAGCTCCAGATCGTCATTCACGATGAAGCAGGCGTCGTGCTGCCGACACAGCGAGGCGAGCGCACCCGCCAGCCGCAACCGGCGCGAAGCATCTCCGGTCTTGTCGCGATACTGCAGGACGCGAACACCACCCGCCAGCGCCGACTTGGCCATGCCAAGCAGACGCGCCTCATCCGGGTCTTCCGGGGTGATGGCATACAGGCCGCGCAGGCGGTGGATCTGCGGCATGTCAGTCGTTGGCGCGCACAGCATCAGAAGCGATTTCGGACGAAGTCTCGCCTCCAGCCTCCGGGCATTCCAGATCACCAGGTTCGCCGGACTCTCCATTTCGCGCCCAGAAGAAGCGGTCGGGAATATGCTGCCCCATGCCCGGACGGAAACCATTGGCCAGTGCCTGCCAGGTGTACTCCTGCGCGTCGCGCACAGCATCGGCAACCTCGAGTCCGTTGGCCAGATTGGCGGCAATGGCAGACGCCAGCGTGCACCCGGAACCGTGATAACTACCCGGCAGACGGTCCCAGCGGTCACTGCGAATCTGGCCATTTTCACCGTAGAGGGTATTGACTACCTTGGCAGTATTTTCATGCGTTCCGGTGACCAGCACATACTCGGCACCTTCGCTGATCAAACGCTGCGCGCAAGTCGCCAGGTCCGGCGACTCTTCGTCTTCGTCTTCCTCCGCCAGCCGGCGCGCCTCCATGCTGTTGGGCGTCAGTACCGTCGTCTGTGGCAGCAGCATTTCGCGAATTGCTTCTACGACTTCCTCATTCGCCAGCTCGTCACCGCGACCGGACGCCAGTATCGGATCGAGAACCAGCGGTATGTCGGGATAATCGGAAACGATCTCGGCAATCACCGAGACGATTTCGACACTGCCGAGCAGACCGATCTTGAACGCCGCCACCGGCATGTCCTCAAGCACTGCGCGCGCCTGATCCTCGACCCAGTCGGAATCAAGCGGATGGACGGCTTCGACGCCCAGGGTGTCCTGCACGGTAATCGCTGTCACTACCGAAAGCACGTGGCAGCCCATCGAGGAAAGCGTCATCAGGTCTGCCTGAATGCCGGCTCCGCCAGAGGGGTCGGTAGCAGCGAAGACGAGGACGATCGGCGGCAATAGTTGGGGGTTTGAGCTCATGCGGGGCACCGGCGGAACCGGCGAAATTTGGACAGTTTGAAAGGGCTTTGGCTAGAATCGCCAATTCTACCCGATAAGTCGAAACAACCATGGCAACCCCCATCGAACCTCCTTTCCGCACATGGATGTGCCTGATCTGCGGCTGGATCTACGACGAAGCCGCCGGATCACCGACCGAAGGCATCCCCCCGGAAACCCGCTGGGAAGACCTGCCAATCAACTGGACATGCCCCGAATGCGGAGCACGCAAGGAAGATTTCGAAATGATCGAAATATGAGTCAATTGCGGTATAGTTGTTCCCAAATGATTCGGTGCCGGCCCGTAATCAAGCGAGCTCACACAACGACGCCGGCATCCATGGAGGAAGGAATTGGCTGAAGCTGCTAACTTGCGCGGCGTCAAGGTCATGGTGATTGACGACAGCAACACCATCCGTCGCAGTGCGGAGATTTTTCTGGTGCAAGCCGGATGTCAGGTGCTGCTCGCTGAAGATGGCTTTGACGCTCTGTCGAAGATCGCCGATCACCAGCCGGACATCATCTTCTGCGACATCATGATGCCCCGTCTCGACGGCTACCAGACTTGCGCGCTGATCAAGAAAAACACCCGCTTCCGCGGCACCCCCGTCATCATGCTCTCCTCCAAGGACGGTCTGTTTGACCGTGCTCGCGGTCGCATGGTCGGATCCGATCAGTACCTGACCAAGCCTTTCACCAAAGACAGTCTGCTGCAGGCGGTTGCGAGCTTTGCGCCGCAGCAGGTTCAGTAACTCACTCGCACAAACTACATAACCACGCGCAATCACGGAGTAACAGCATGCCCGTCAAAAAAATTCTCGTCGTAGACGACTCGCCAACCGAACGCCACTTCATGGTTGACCTGCTGACCAAAAACGGTTTTCAGGTCGTGACCGCCGAGAGTGGCGAAGAAGGCGTCGTCAAGGCCAAGGCCGAAAAGCCGGACCTGATCATCATGGATGTCGTCATGCCCGGACTGAACGGCTACCAGGCTACCCGCACGATCACCCGCGATGAAGACACCAAGAACATCCCGGTACTGATGTGCACCACGAAAGGGCAAGAGACCGACAAGATCTGGGGGCTTCGCCAGGGCGCACAGGATTACTTGGTCAAGCCGGTAAACCCGGAAGAGTTGCTGGCCAAGATCGCGGCACTCTGAACGCGGAGCGGGCATGGCGAAGAAGATAAGTCTTCGGGAATTCCAGGAGCACCTGGCCGCCCGTCTGACCAGTGCGGCGCAGGGCAAGGCGAGTTCTGCCCTGCTCGGCGTCCAGACCGGGGCCGATTACTGGCTGCTCAACCTGTCGGATTCCGGCGAAATCGTTCCGCTGCCTCCGCTGACCACCGTTCCACTGACCAAACCCTGGTTTTCGGGCATCGCCAACATCCGCGGCAACCTGTATTCCGTGGCTGATTTCTCCGCCCTTCGCGGCGGAGAAGCGACGCCGATGAATGCCGCCTCGCGCTTGCTGCTGGTTGGCACACGCCACGGCAGCAATGCTGCACTGCTGGTCACGCGCATGCTTGGCCTGAAGAACCCGGACCAATTTACCGCCGTTTCTGCCGACGACGCCCAGCACCCTTGGGAAGCCGAACATCTCGTCGACTCCGACGGCCGCAGATGGAAAAAACTGAATGTCCGTGCCTTGCTGGCGGACCCCGATTTCATGGAAATCGGTGCCTGACAACACTCAGACACCCATTTCAACGCATCAACATATAGAAAATACTGGAGACGATTCATGGCGTTCAACCTGAAACTGCCCGGCCTCGGCGGAAGCAAGCAATCCGGACCCGCAGACCAGACCATCGCGGCACAAACGGTCATGGACGGTGGCGGCGCCGCAGGAAAAAAGGGGCCAACCCTCGCCTTCCTGAACCAGTATTCGGTCAACAAACAGCTGCAGATTCTCGGCGGCGCACTGCTTCTGGTCATCGCCATGCTTGCCGGCCTGATCATTCACGACAACCGTGAATCCACCTACGGCACGGTCTATATCTCGGCCTCGGGTGAAATGCGAATGCTGTCACAGCGACTGGCGAAGGCGTCCAGCCTGGCACTGCAGGGCAACCCGGTAGCGTTCAAGCAGATGAAGGACTCCCGTGACCGCTTCTCGCAGCTGATCGAACGCCTGACCAATGGCGGCGACATCAACGAAACGGCCGTTCCTCCGTCCCCTGACAGCGTGCAGGAGCCGCTCAAGGCGCTGACCGAAGAATGGAACAAGACCGAGAAGAACGCCGGCCAGCTGCTGGAAATGGAAAAGAACCTGATTGCGCTGGGTCAGGACGTTGCCACCATCAACAACAAGAACCCGCAGTTGCTTGAGCTTTCGGAGCAGGTCGCTGCGCTGAAGCTGCAGGCCGGCGGCGCCACCCGCGAGGTTGTGGCCGCCAACCAGTTGGTCATGTTGACGCAGCGCGTGGCGAAAAACGCTTCCGCACTGCTCGTCGGTGACGCCATCGACCCGGAAGTCGCCTTCCTGCTTGGCAAGGACACCAACACTTTCCGCGACCTGCTCGGCGCCCTGATGAAGGGCAGCGAGACCTTGCGCATCAGCGCCGCTACGGATACCGACAGCCGGCAGAAACTGAGCGAACTCGACACCACGTTCAAGGAATATCAGAGCGCCGTCGGCGGCATTCTTGGTTCCATGCAGCGCCTGGTGCTGGCAAAGCAGGCTGGTGCGAACATCTTCCGCGATTCCGAAGGCCTGCTGGCCTCCACCGACAAGCTGGCGGAGGCTTATCAGAGCTCACTTGCCGAACGTGCCGCCTACGTTGTTTTCCTGATCATTCTGGGCGCTCTGGCACTGGCCATTCTGGGTCTGATGGCCAAGGTCTACCTCGACGACTCGGCGCGCCGGACGTCGGAAGCCGAAGAAAGCCGGCAGGAAACCGAGCGGGTGAACCGCACCAACCAGGACGCCATTTTGCGTCTGATGAACGAACTCGGCGACCTGGCCGACGGCGACCTGACCGTGACCGCAACCGTGTCGGAAGACATCACGGGCGCCATCGCTGACTCGATCAACTACACGATTGAAGAACTGCGCGTGCTGGTCGGCCGAATCAACGACGCTGCCGGCCGCGTGACGCAAGCGACCGAGATCGCCCAGCAGACTTCCGCCGAACTGCTCGCCGCTGCCGAAAAGCAGTCGGTCGAAATTCAGGATGCCGGTCACTCCGCGCTGGCCATGGCCAAGTCGATGAGCCAGGTATCCTCCAGCGCCAACCAGTCGGCGCAGGTTGCACGCCAGTCGCTGGCTGCTGCCGAAAAGGGCGCCGTGGCTGTGCAGGACTCGATCAAGGGCATGAACGAAATTCGCGGCCAGATCCAGGAAACCTCGAAGCGGATCAAGCGTCTCGGCGAAAGCTCGCAGGAGATCGGCGAAATCGTGGAACTGATTTCCGACATTACCGAGCAAACCAACGTGCTGGCGCTGAACGCCGCCATCCAGGCGGCCTCGGCCGGTGACGCAGGTCGAGGCTTTACGGTGGTTGCCGAGGAAGTGCAGCGACTGGCCGAACGTTCTGCGGAAGCCACGAAGCAGATCGCGGCGATTGTGAAAACCATTCAGACGGATACGCAGGATGCGGTCTCCGCCATGGAACAATCAACGCAGGGTGTGGTTGAAGGAGCGAAGCTTTCCGACGCTGCCGGCCAGGCGCTGGCAGAGATCGGCGACGTGTCGCGCATGCTCGCCGGCCTGATCGAAAACATTTCCACCGACACGCAGGAACAGGCCCAGTCAGCAACCGGCGTGGCCAGCAAGATGCAGGACATTCTGCGCGTGACGGAGCAGGCCACGGCGGGTACGCAGCGTACTGCCGAGGCGGTCGGCGAACTCGCCTCGCTGGCTACTGAACTGAAGGGTTCGGTTGCCGGCTTCAAGGTTGCCTGATCACACCGACGAAGAGAGATAAGCCCGCATGAACGTCGCGACGGAGTTTGACGTCGGCCCCCTGACCTGGGTCAAGAGTGAGATTGATCTTGCACTGGATCGCGCCGGTGAAGCACTGGCACAGTTCGCGGCCAACGGCGATGCCACCCAGCTCAAGTTCTGCCGAACCCACCTGCACCAGGTTCGCGGTGCGTTGGCCATCGTCGGACTGGATGGTGTCACCCAGTTCACCGACGCCCTCGAAGGGCTGCTCGATGATTTCGAGCAGCAGAAGGTAGCTGCGGATGCCGCCGGTGCAACCCTGATCAAGGCGGCGCTGGATGCGATTCGCCACTATCTGGACGATCTGATCAACGGCGAACCGAACCAGCCGCTGCGGCTGATGCCACTGTATGGCCAGATTCTTGCCGCCCGTGGCCAGAAGCGGATTTCGGCCACCGATTTGTTCTTCCCCGACCTGAGCCTGCGTCCGCCACGACGCGCCACTGTGCAACCGATGTCGCCCGGCGCACTGCAAACTCTGCTGCGCACGCAGCGCGCACGCTTCCAACGCGGCCTGCTGGCGTGGCTGCGCAATCCGACCGACCGCAGCGGCGTCAGTGAGATGCTGGCCGCTACCCGGCAGGTCGAAGCAACGCAGGAACTCGCTTCCGCCCGCGCCTTCTGGTGGGTTGCCACCGGCATGCTGACCGCCCTTTCAGAGGGAGCCCTGCCAGCCGAAGTAGACGTCAAGCAATTGTGCGCCCGCATCGACCTGCAGATTCGCCGCTTGCTCGAAGGATCGAAGAATGTCGCCGAGCGGCTGATGCGCGATGCCCTCTACTACGTTGCGCAAGCAGAGAGCGGCAGCGATCTGGTGCGCCAGGTCAAGGGCACCTACCAGCTCGATAACGTTCTGTCCGAGACAACCGCCGAAGCTGCACCTCAGGAGGCGCAGCGCCGTCGCCTGCGCGAAGCGATTGCTGCCGCCGAGGAATCCTGGAACAGGTTCTGCGCTGGCACGGCACAAGCCCTGCATGCCTTCCGCGACCAGACGGCAAGCGTGCATCAGGCGGTCGAGCAGCTGGGGCAAACCGACTACCGCCGCCTGACGCAAGCCATCGCCAATGCCGCCAGTTGGCTGGCCGAAAAGCCGGCACGCCATTCCGAAGCGCTGGCCATGGAAATCGCCACGGCGATCCTGTTGGCACAGAATGCGCAGGAGAACTTCTCGCGTCTCGGCGGTGATTTCGCCCACCAGGTCGACGTCATGGTGGCACGCCTGCATGGCTTCCTTGCAGACAACCCGCCCGAGCTGGGTTCGGAAATACCGTTGCTCGACGAAATGTCGCGGCAGGCCCAGGAAAAACTCCTCGTCGGGCAAGTCGCCAAGGAAATCCAGAACAACCTCGCCCAAATCGAGCAGGTGCTCGACGGTTTCTTCCGCGACGCGGACAAGCGGGGCGACCTGGCAACGCTCGATACGCCAATGCGCCAAATCGTCGGCGCGCTGATGATCATGGGGCAGAACGCAGCCGTCGACACGCTGCGCGAGTGCGAAGCAGACATTCGCCGTTTCGCCGCAGAAGCCTATACCCCCGACGAAGCCGATTTCGAGCATGTGGCCGACCGCCTGTCGGCGCTCGGTTTCTATATCGACGCCATGCAGCATGGCGCCACCGATTTCGCCGAATTCACGCGTGCCATGAAGGCCGAGCCACAGGCCAAGGACGAAGAGGCACCGGAAACAACGGTCGAACAGGAGCTCGAACAATCCAAGCGCGAAACGCAGGCCTTGCTGATGGCGCTGAAGGATCAGCCCACCGATGAAGGGCTGCGCCAGGAACTCAAGCAGAACCTCGAAACACTGAAGCAGGATGCCGACCTTGTTGCCGACAGTGCCCTCGGCCAACAGGCCAAGGCTGCGCTATCGGCACTCGACGCTGGCGCCGAAGCCCCGGCCATCGACGCCGCCATCGCGAGTCTCAAGCAGCAAACAGCAGAAGCGCCACAACCGTCGGCGGAGACCTTGCAACTGGCGCAAGCCGAAGAGGAAGAACTCGATGCCGAACTGCTGGCCATCTTCATCGAAGAAGCCAAGGAAGTCCTTGAGGCGGTTGGCAGCAACCTGGCACTGCTACGCGGCCAGCCGCACAACAGCGAAGTCCTGACCAACATCCGCCGTTCCTTCCACACGCTGAAGGGTTCCGGCCGCATGGTTGGCCTGCGTGATCTGGGCGAAGTGTCCTGGGGCATTGAGCAGGTGCTCAATCTCTGGCTGCGCCAGGAACTGGAATTGACGCCGCCGGTTTTCGACATGGTTGACCAGGGCCATAGCGTATTTTCAGCCTGGGTCGAACATCTGGAAGATCGCAGCGTCCCGATACCCGATGCCAGCGCACTGGTTGCCCTTGCCGAATCCCTGCGTATTGGCGGAGAAGCGCCAGCGGCACCCGCTGTTCCTGCTGTGCCGCCACCGCCCCCCGCGGCCACCGCTACTGCGCCAGAAGAACAGGACGAGACGTTCGACGAAGCTACAGCCACCCTTGTCCTCGGCAATTTCGGCAGGGATGAACCACCTGAACCGATCGAGACGATCGAATGTGTCGACATGCCGCCGCTGCCGCTCGGCAACGAATCGCCTGCAGCCATGTCGGCCGAAGAAGAAATGTTCGAAGGCGCAGGGGCCACCATGGTGCTCGGCCACTTTGCCGAACAGGAAGCCCCGCCTCCGATCGAAGTGATCGAGAGTGTCGACCTGCCGCCGCTTGCGCTTGGCGACGAATCTCCCGCCCCCTCATCGGCAGAGGATGAGATGTTCGCCGGCGCATCGGCAACGGTGGTTCTCGGTCATTTCGGCGAAGCCGAAAAGCCGGCGCCAGCAGCCGTTGCCGTCGAAGACGTCGACATGCCGCTGTTGTCGCTGGATGCCTCGCCAGCCAATGACATCGCCTACGACAGCAGTGCGACCCAGGTTCTACCGAAGTTCGAGATCCCGGAACCACCTGCTGCCCCCGCTGAGAGCATCGATATCGCGCCACTGTCGCTGGATGACGATTTCGGGCTCGACCTTGAGGCGCCGCCCGCTGCTGACGCCGGGTCGCTGGTTGAAGAAACCATTGCGTTGGCCGACCTGCCGGAAGTTCCCGCAGAAAACCCGGACGAACCCACCGCCGAAATGGCGCCAATTGTCGAAGCGCCTGTCGCCGAAGCAATAGAGCTATCGACACCCGAGACCTCGGCAGAATTTGTTGAAGCAATCGAAGCTCCGGCAGAGCCCGAAAACCCGCTGAACATCTCGCCCACGCTCTACGAAATCTTCCTGGAAGAAGCGCGCAGCCATCTCGCCACGCTACAGCGCGAGTTCGGCATTCTGGAAAATGACCCGACCCTGCCGACGGCGCATGCGATGGCACGCGCCGCCCATACCCTCGCCGGCATTTCCGGAACGGTCGGGCTGTCGGATGTGAACCGACTGGGTGCCACGCTCGAACACACCCTGCTGCGCAGGGAAACAACGGATCAGGCCGACAGCATCGGCGCCATCGAAGTCCTGCGCCAGACCATCGCCGCGCTGGAACTGATGGTGGCCAACGTCGCCGACAAACGGATCCCTGCCGCCGCGCCGCATCTCGTCGACGCCCTCGAACAGTTGTACCCGCCACCGGTGCATGTTGCCGAAGTCGAGGCAGAAGAGGCGCTACCCGTTGATCTTTCCCCTGCAGTCGAGCCGGTTCGTGCGCCTGCGGTGGCGGCAACGGCGATCCAGGTCGATCTGACCGGCATCAAGGACGATCTCGACGAACAACTGCTGCCGATTTTCCTTGAAGAAGCGGCCGAACTGACGGTTTCGATCACCGAAAACCTGCGCACATGGCACGCCAACCCGGCTGACACTGAAGCCGCACGTGCGCTGCACCGCCTGTTCCACACGCTGAAGGGCAGTGCCCGGATGGCCGGCGCCATGACCCTGGGTGAAATCACTCACGTCATCGAATCCCGGGTCGAGCACGCCAACAAGACCGGCGGCGCAACGGCAGACCTCATCGAAGAAATCGAGACCACCTTCGACAGCGTCATCCAGATCGTTGAACGCCTCCAGCGCGGCGAATCGCTGGAGGTGCCGGCAAATACCGAAGAAGTTGCCGAACCAGGCGAACAAACAGCGGCCGCAACTCAGGAAATTCGTACCGCGACTGTCGTCGACGTCGCCGGCATGGTGCCTGTCGAGGCAGCAGAAGAATCCGCTGCCCAGCGGGCAATGCTGCGCGTTCGTGCCGACCTGGTTGACCAACTGGTCAACGAGGCGGGCGAACTTTCGATCGCCCGCGCCCGGATCGAGGGCGAAATGATCGGCCTCAAAGGCTCGCTGCTCGATCTGACGGAAAACGTCATTCGTCTGCGTCGCCAGTTGCGCGACATTGAAATTCAGGCCGAGACGCAAATGCAGGCGCACACGGCTCAGGCCGATCCGCAGCTGGCCGGTTTCGACCCGCTCGAATTCGACCGCTTCACCCGCTTCCAGGAACTGACGCGGATGATGGCCGAGTCGGTCAACGACGTGGCCACGGTGCAGCAGAACCTGCTCAAGAACCTTGACGATGCCAACGCCGCCATCCTCGCGCAGAGTCGGATGAACCGCCAGCTGCAACAGGAACTGATGTCGGTGCGCATGGTGCCGTTCTCCAGCCAGGCCGAGCGTCTCTACCGCATCGTGCGGCAGACGGCGAAGGAACTTGGCAAGCGCGCCAACCTGGAAATCCGCGGCGGCCAGGTCGAACTCGACCGGTCGGTGCTGGAAAAGATCGGGGCACCGCTCGAACACTTGCTGCGCAACGCCGTCGCCCACGGCCTTGAAGGTCGCGACACCCGCCTGGCTGCCGGCAAGACGGAAATCGGCGAAGTCTCGCTGACACTGGCGCAGGAAGGCAACGAAATCATCCTGACCATGGCCGACGATGGTGCCGGTCTCAATTTCGAACGCATCCGCGCCCGCGGCATCGAAGCCGGGCTGATCACCACCGATGAAGCCACCGACGAAGGGATGCTGATCAAGCTGATCTTCACCCCGGGATTCTCGACTGCTTCCGAGGTCAACCAGATCGCCGGTCGCGGCATCGGCATGGACGTGGTCAAGACAGAAATCGGCGAGCTGGGCGGCCGCATCGAAGTCAACTCAGCCGCCGGCAAGGGGTCGACCTTCCGCCTCTACATCCCGCTGACACTGGCTGTGACGCAAGCGCTGCTGGTGCGTGTCGGCACCCACGTTTACGCCGTTCCGTCTTCGATGATCGAGCAGGTGCTGGAACTCAAGGAAGTCTTCCTGGCCCGCGTCCGCGAAGCAGGCGAGGCCGAATGGCTGGGCAACAAGTATCCGTACCGTTTCCTGCCACATCTGCTTGGCGACACCACCGCCTTGCCGGAAGCCCGACGCCAGTACTGGGTGCTGCTACTGCGCTCCGGTCTGCAGCGCATCGCCGTGCAGGTTGATGAACTCCAGGGCAACCGCGAAATCGTCGTCAAGAACATCGGGCCGCAGCTTGCCCGCGTTGTCGGTATCGACGGCGCTACGGTGCTTGGTGACGGTCAGGTCGTGCTGATCCTGAACCCGGTGGCACTGTCCTCGCGTGCGCGCGTCGCCCATATCGCCGAAACCGCACCTACGGCACTGCATGCGCCGACAGAAGCCGCCGACAGTGTTTCGACCTTGCCAACGGTGATGGTGGTGGACGACTCGCTGACCGTGCGCAAGATCACCGGCCGCCTGCTGGCTCGCGAGGGCTACCAGGTACTGACCGCCAAGGACGGCGTCGATGCGCTGGAACAGATGCTCGACGTCACCCCGGACGTGCTGCTGGTCGATATCGAAATGCCGCGCATGGATGGCTTCGACCTGACCCGGAACGTTCGTGCCGATGCCAAGCTGAAGCACATCCCGATCATCATGATTACTTCGCGTACGGCCGACAAGCACCGCAACTATGCTTTCGAAATCGGGGTTAACAATTACCTCGGCAAGCCTTACCAGGAAGATGAATTGATGCAGCTGGTCGGCGAATACACCAAGTCCAAGCGGGCAAATTAATCCGGGCGGTCTGAACCCCTACGCCCGGAGTTTCTTCACCACCTCGTAACGTGCCAGCGTCCGGCGCCGGGCCTCGTCGTGATCGACGAGCGGCGCCGGGCAATCCCTCCCGATCACCACCCCGCAGCTTTGCTGCACCGCTGCCGGCATGCGCCACGGTGCATGCACCCATTTGTCGGGAACGGCTGCCAGTTCAGGCACATAGCGGCGGATGAATTTCCCCTGCATGTCGAATCTCTCGGACTGCGTCACCGGATTGAAAATGCGGAACCACGGCTGCGCGTCACAGCCAGTGGAGGCCGCCCACTGCCAGCCACCATTGTTGGCGGAGAGGTCGAAATCGATCAGGCTGTCGGCAAACCATCGCTCGCCCAAGCGCCAGTCAATACCCAGATCCTTGGTCAGAAACGAGGCGACGACCATGCGCAGGCGGTTATGCATATAGCCACTGCTCGCCATCTGGCGCATCGCCGCATCGACCAGCGGATAGCCGGTACGCCCCTGCTGCCACGCCGCCAGCCCTTCCGGCCAGTCATCCCAGACGATGGCATCGTATTCCGGCCGGAAGCTGTTGCCGACGACATGGGGAAAGCGATCGAGGATCATGAAATAGAAGTCGCGCCAAACCAGTTCGGAAAGCCAGGTCATGCCACCTTCGCCACCGACATGCAGCGCGTGGGCAACCAGCTCGCGCACCGAAATCGTGCCGAAGCGCAGATGGACCGACAGGTAGGAAACCCCCTTCACCGCTGGAAAATCCCGTTGTTCGCGGTAGCGGGGCAGGCGATTGCAGAATTCTTCGAAACGGCCGCGCGCACCTGACATGCCCGGCTGTACGCCGAGAACGGGCAGATCAAGCGCAACAAAACCGATCTCCTCAAGCGTTGGCACTCCGGAGGCCACGGGCGGAGGCGCCAACATTCCACTGGCGCTGTCGAACGCGGAAATGCCGGTTTCGTGCAGCCGCTTCAGCCATGCGTTGCGGTAGGGCGTGAAGACCGAATAGGGCCTGCCCGCCTGGGTCAGCACTTCGTCACCGTCGAATACCACCTGATCGCGGAAAGCCAGTAGTTGTCGACCCTGTTCCGCCAACGCCGCAGAAACAGCGGCATCACGCGCCTTGGCCTGAGGTTCGTAGTCGCGATTGACGTACACGTGGCTGACAGCCAGATCTTCAGCAAGACGGGGAATTTCCGCACATGGGTCGCCGTAACGCACCAGAAGCCCGCCCCCTCTGGCCCGCAGCGCCGCATCTAGCTCCAGCAGCGAAGCGTGGATAAAAGCCACACGCCGGTCCGCACGAGTCGGTAAGGCCTCGAGAATTCCCGAATCGAACACGAAGACGCAATAGACGGCACCGCCATCGGCCAGTGCTGCAGCCAACGCAGCATGATCCGTGTCGCGCAGGTCGCGGCGGAACCAGACAAGTGAGCGAAGAGCGTGATTGGTCATGAAATTCTTTCTGCTTCGTTTGTCGCGCGAGTTTGTCTCAAGCTACTGCGGGGATTAAAATGCCGGCATGAAGTCCACCACGCAGTCCTGCGACCTCACCGATCACTTCCTGATCGCCATGCCGGCGATGACCGACCCGTATTTTTCCGGCACCCTCGACTATAACTGCGAACACAACGACCAAGGGGCACTTGGCGTCATTGTAAACCGCCCGATCGACATGACGTTGGCCGCACTTTTCGAGAAAGTGGAAGTGCCGCTCGAAACTGCCGGCTTCGAGCGCATGCCGGTCTATTTCGGTGGCCCAGTGCAGACCGACCGTGGCTTTGTGCTGCATCGCCCGATCGGTGGCTGGCAATCGACGCTGGCCGTCAATTCGCACATCGGACTGACCAGCTCGCGCGACGTTCTGCAGTCGGTGGGTCACGAAGGCGACCCGAGCGAGATCATCGTCACCCTTGGCTACTCGGGCTGGTCGGCCGGACAACTCGAGGACGAACTCGGCCAGAACGCCTGGCTGACCGTGCCGGCACAGCCGCACATCCTGTTCGGAATGCCCTTCGAAGATCGCCTGCCGGCAGCGATGGACGCGCTGGGTATCAGCTTCGCCAATCTGGCGGAGGACGCCGGACATGCGTGAGGCCGAAAAGGTGCCGACGCAAGCCGGCCCCTGCGGCACCGTATTGGCCTTCGACTTCGGCGAAAAGCGCATCGGTGTGGCCGTTGGCGAAACCCTGCTGGAACAGGCGCATCCGCTCACCGTCATCCACGCCCAGGCCAACGCCGAGCGCTTCGCCGCCATCGCCGCGCTGATCGACGAATGGAAACCGACCCGGCTGGTGGTCGGCCTGCCGACCAGCCTGGCCGGAGAGCCGCACAGCATGACCGCCCGCTGCACCCGCTTCGCCAACCAGCTGCACGGCCGCTTCGGCCTGCCGGTCGATTTCGCCGACGAGCGCCTGAGTTCGGTCGAGGCGGAAGATCGCCTGCGTCAGACCGGCCACGATGCCAGGAGCGCCAAGGCCCACGTCGACGCACTGGCCGCCCAGCTGATCCTGCAAACCTACTTCGAAACTCTCGCAAACCCTCACGCCAACCCACAGGCCGACGCCCATGCCCAACCCACAACTCCCTGACGCCGAGGCGCAGTGCGCCCAACTGGCCGACCAGCTGCGCCCGCAGATTGGGCCGAACACGGCACTGATCGGCATCTACAGCGGCGGCGCCTGGATCGCCGAGCGCCTGCGCGAACTGCT
>JAUPVD010000258.1 GCA_030917225.1 Pseudomonadota bacterium | reverse complement strand
GGACTCGATTTCCGTTACAGCCTTGCGGTCAGCGTCAAGCGCCAGGAACAGGCTGATCTGCTGAACGCCGGAAGCGCTGTTGGCCGCACGCTGGACATTGTCGATGAATAGCCAGCCGGCTGCCGGCAAGGTCAGCGCAATGCCGATGACGAAGAGGGAGAGCACGGTATTCAGCGGCGATGCCGCCAGACGGCGCAGTGCATCACGCAGGGCAGTGAGGTGCTGGTTGAGCCAGGCGTTCATGCCGCAAGTGCCCCGTGGTCGAGCCGGATCTCGCGCGCATGCTGCTGTCCGGACCATTGCGGGTCGTGCGTGGCGATGATCACGGTAACACCGACCTGATGAAAAGCCTGGAAGATGTCGAGAATGCCGGCCGCCGATGCAGCATCAAGGTTGGCGGTCGGTTCGTCGGCAAGCAGGATGGCCGGGCGATTGACCACCGCTCGGGCAATGGCCAGGCGTTGCTGCTCGCCGCCGGAAAGAGCGATTGGATTGGCCTTGGCGCGCTCGAGCAGACCGACCTTGTCGAGTGCCGCCTGCGCGCGCCGGGTGGCTTCACCGATCGGCGAACCGATGATGGCCAGCGGCAGCAGCACGTTTTCCAGTGCGTTGCGATCAAAGAGCAGTTTCTGGTCCTGGAAAACGAGGCCGAAGTTGCGGCGCAGGTAAGGAAGGGCGCTTCCACGCAGGGCGGCCAGGTTCTGTCCATTGACCACGATGCTGCCGGAAGTCGGGGGTTCGATGGCGGCGAAGAGCTTGACCAGCGTTGACTTGCCGGCGCCGGAGTGGCCGGTGATGAACACCATTTCGCCACCAGCAATCTCGCAGCTGACGTTCTCCAGCGCCGTCAGGCCACCGGGGTAGCGTTTGCTGACACCCGAACAGGAAATCATTCGAACAGCGCGTCCACGAAATCGCGTGCAGCGAAGGGACGCAGATCGTCGATACCCTCGCCGACGCCAATGAAACGCACCGGCTTCGGGCATTGGCGGGCAATGGCTGCCAGCACGCCGCCCTTGGCGGTGCCGTCGAGTTTGGTGACGACGAGACCGGTGACGTGGATCGCCTTGTCGAAGGCCTTGACCTGCATCAGCGCGTTCTGGCCGATGTTGGCGTCGAGCACCAGCAGGGTTTCATGCGGGCCGGAAGGGTCTGCCTTCTGGATGACGCGACGGACCTTGGCGATTTCTTCCATCAGGTGCAGTTGCGTCGGCAGGCGGCCCGCCGTGTCGGCGAGCACGATGTCGATGCCGCGCGCCTTGGCGGCGCCGATGGCGTCGAAGATGACGGCGGCCGGGTCGCCGCCATCCTGGGCGACGACGGTGACGTTGTTGCGCTGACCCCAGGTCATCAGTTGTTCACGGGCAGCGGCGCGGAAAGTATCCCCGGCTGCAAGCAAGACCGACTTGCCGTGGGCCTGAAAGTACTTGGCCAGCTTGCCGATCGATGTTGTCTTGCCGGCACCGTTGATGCCGGCAATCATGATGATGAAGGGGCGGTGCGCCGTGATGTCCAGAGGCTTTTCCAGCGGCAGCAGCAGTTCGTGCAACGCATCGGCCATTGCCTGCTGGATGCTCTCCGGCGTTTCCAGCTTGTCGCGCTTGGCCCGGGTCTTCAACTCGCGCAGCAGATGATCTGTGGCTTCAATACCGATGTCGCTGGTCAGCAGCAAGGTTTCAAGCTCTTCCAGGAGCTCGTCATCGACCTTGCCGCGGGCGAAGATCGACTTCAGCTTGCCGCCGAACTGGGCGCGGGTGCGCGAGAGACCGAGCTTCAGTCGCTCCCGCCAAGAGGGGGCGGTGGCCGACGTCGGGATGGTGTCGTCTTCGGTGGGGGGCTTTTTCAGGAAACCAAACATGCGTGGTCCGGGTCGTAGGGGTTCTGAGTCAGAAGTGATGCAAGGCGCCAGTGTTAAGATTGCCGCCCGGTGTAGGTGGATTCAATGCCAATAATGCAAAATTTTATCAGAAGCCTCTCATGACCATGCGAAGACACGTATTTCCAATGCTCGCCGGCCTGATCGGTGCGCTACTGGCGCCCCAGGCCCAAGCCAACCCCTATGAACACAAGCTGACCAACGGGTTGTCGGTGATCGTCAAGGAGGATCGCCGGGCGCCGACCGCCGTGCATATGGTCTGGTATCGCGCCGGATCGATGGACGAAACGAACGGAACCACCGGTGTCGCGCATGTCCTCGAGCACATGATGTTCAAGGGAACGCCGAAGGTCGGTCCGGGCGAATTCAACCGGCTGGTGGCGGCTGCGGGCGGGCGCGACAACGCCTTTACCAGTCGCGATTACACAGCCTATTTCCAGCAGGTGCCGAAAGAGAAACTGGGCGAAATGATGGCCCTGGAGGCTGATCGCATGCGCCACCTGAACCTTTCTGCCGGCGAATTCGAGCAGGAAATCAAGGTGGTCATGGAGGAGCGCCGGCTGCGTACCGACGACCAGCCACAATCCCTGTTGTTCGAGGCGATGAACGCCGTGGCTTTCAAGGCGCACCCCTATCGCCGCCCGATCATTGGCTGGATGAATGACCTGGAGAGCATGACGGCGCAGGACGCCCGCGACTGGTACGAGCGCTGGTACGTGCCGAACAATGCCTACGTTGTTGTAGTTGGCGATGTCGATCACAAGGAGGTGTTCCGGGCCGCCGAGAAGCATTACGGCGTGCTGAAGGCCCGCCCCCTGCCGAGCCGTAAGCCACAGGATGAACCGGCGCAGGCGGGTGTCCGCCGTGTCACGGTCAAGGCTCCGGCGGAACTGCCGGTGGTGATTATGGGCTACCGCGCACCGATCGTTCGCGATGTCGAGAAGGATGTCGATCCCTACGCACTTGAAATGCTCGGTGCGGTGTTGTCCGGCCATGGGGCTGCGCGTTTCTCCCGCCATCTGGTGCGCGAGCAGCGTCTGGCGGTGTCGGCTGGCGCCGAGTACGATTCGACGGCCCGCGGGCCGGGGATGTTCTATCTCGTTGGCACCCCTTCTGAGGGCAAGACGGTGAGCGAGATGGAGGCCGGCTTGCGTGCGGAAATCGCCAAGGTCCAGTCGGAGGGGGTGACAGCCGAGGAATTGAATCGGGCCAAGGCGCAACTGGTGGCGGGGGAGATCTACAAGCTGGATTCGATGTTTGCCCAAGCGATGGAAGTCGGCCAGCTGGAAGCGGTCGGGTTGCCGTACCGTAGCGGCGAACGCATCATCGAGAAGCTCAAGGCGGTCAGCGCCGAACAGGTTCAGGCGGTTGCGAAGCGCTACTTCGGCGACGACGGCCTGACCGTTGGTGTGCTGGATCCGCAGCCACTGGCAGATGCTCCCCGGCGGTCCTTTGCCAATGTGCGCCATTGATCGGGAAGAAAAGATGAACAACAAAATGCTGAAAGCCCTGCTCGCCCTTGGCGTGATCTTCTCGGCGCAGGCCGCAATGGCCGGTGTAAAGATCGAAAACTGGACGGCCCCGACCGGCGCCCGAGTCTTTTTCGTGGAATCCCGTGCCCTGCCGATCATTGATGTGCAGGTCGATTTCGCGGCGGGTGCCGCACAGGATCCGGTTGGAAAGTCGGGGCTGGCGCAGTTGACCCGCGGCCTGATGGATCTGGGGGCTGGCGACATGAACGAGAGCGATGTCGCGATGAAGCTGGCCGATCTCGGCGCCCGGCTGGGTGGCGGTGCCGACACCGACCGTGCCAGCGTCAGTCTGCGCACGCTGGCGGACGCCGACAAGCGCGCTGCAGCCTTCGGGATCATGCGTACGGTGATTTCTGCCCCCCGCTTTCCGGAGGCGGTTTTTGAGCGTGAACGCGCCCGTACCCTGGCGGCGCTGCGCGAATCGTTGACCCGGCCGGAAACCATCGCGTCTCGTGCCTTCTGGTCCGGCTTGTACGGAAAACACCCCTATGGGTTGCAGCCGGGCATCGAAAGCCTGGCGGCCATCGAACTTGATGATCTGCGCGAATTTCATGCGGCAAAGTATGTCGCAAGCTCCGCAGCGGTGACCATTGTCGGTGCGCTCAGCCGTGCCGAGGCCGAAGCCCTGGCGGTGCAACTGACCGAAGCGCTGCCGGCTGGAGTCGCTGCACCTGTGCTGCCCGTGCCCGCCCTGCCGGCGGCAACCGAACTGCGCCTCCCTCATCCGGCCGCACAGGCACACATCCATCTCGGCCTGCCGGCATTGAAGCGCGGAGATCCGGACTTTTATGCCCTGATGGTCGGCAATTACAGCCTGGGCGGTGGTGGGTTCGTTTCGCGCCTGATGAAGGAGGTACGCGATAAGCGCGGATTTGCCTACAGCGTTTATAGCTACTTTGCGCCGATGAAGGAAGCTGGCCCGTTCCAGATCGGCCTGCAGACAAAGCGTGCGCAGGCCAACGATGCCCTCAAGGTCACCCGCGACGTGCTGCAGCAGTTCCTCGCCGAAGGGCCGAGTGAGGTCGAATTGAAGGCCGCCAAGGCCAACATTGTCGGCAGCTTTCCGCTACGACTGGATTCCAACCGGAAGATTCTGGATAACGTCTCGGCGATCGGTTTCTATGGCATGCCGCTCGACTACCTCGATACCTATGCCCAGAAAATCGAACAGGTCACCGTGGCCGATGTCCGTGCGGCATTTGCCCGGCATGTGCAGCCGGCCCACCTGATCACCGTGGTGGTGGCAGGCGATTGAAAGCCGGAAAGGCCGCAAGATCGGCTGCCGGCGTCGGTAGTTTGCGCATCGTCGGCGGCGATTGGCGCCGACGGGTCTTGCGTTTTCCCGATGCCGAGGGGTTGCGCCCGACGCCGGACCGGGTGCGCGAGACCCTGTTCAACTGGCTGGGGCAGGATTTGACCGGCCTGACCTGTCTTGATCTCTTTGCCGGGAGTGGTGCGCTGGGTTTTGAGGCCGCTTCGCGCGGGGCGGAAAAGGTCGTGCTTGTCGAGAGCAATGCGAAGGTTGCCGAAGCCCTGGGTTCAAACATCCGTTTGTTGGCGGCGGGTGACAGGGTGGAGCTTGTGCGCCAGGATGCGCTAAAATTCGCCTCCTCGACTCCGCATGTCTTCGATGTGGTCTTCATCGACCCACCGTACCGGCAGGGCTGGATCGAGAAGTTGTGCCCGTTGCTGCCGCGCCTGATGAAGAAGGATTCAGTGATCTACGCCGAAGCCGAGATGCCCCTGGAAGGGTGTGGCGAGTGGCAAACGGTGCGTCACGGGCGGGCAGGGCAGGTTCATTTTCATCTTATGCGGCAGGGAAGCCTTCAGGATGCTGGATCATCGCGTAGCGATCTACCCGGGCACATTTGACCCAATGACCCGCGGCCACGAAGACCTCGTGCGCCGGGCGTCGAGCCTGTTCGACCGTGTCGTCGTGGGCATTGCCCAGAGCCGCTCGAAGCGCCCCTTCTTCACGCTGGAAGAGCGTGTCGATCTGGCGCGCCAAGTGCTGGCGCCGTACAAGAATGTCGAGATCGTCGGCTTCGACAACCTGCTCATGGATTTTCTGCACGAGCGGGGTGCCAAGGTCATCCTGCGTGGATTGCGCGCCGTTTCCGACTTCGAATACGAATTCCAGATGGCGGGCATGAACCGCAACCTCTATCCCGAGGTCGAAACCGTATTCCTGACGCCGGGGGAACAATACATGTTCGTCTCGGCGACGATGGTTCGCGAAATTGCCGTGCTCGGCGGCGATGTCAGCAAGTTTGTTCACCCGCTGGTGCAGGAGCGACTGGCGAAAAGAGTTTCCGAGACTTTCAACAATTGAAGGAAGAGCAGCCATGGCTTTGATTATTACCGACGAATGCATCAACTGCGACGTGTGCGAGCCGGAGTGCCCGAACGAAGCGATTACCCAGGGCGCAGAGATTTATGAGATCGACCCGGCCAAGTGTACCGAGTGTGTCGGTCACTACGATACGCCGCAATGTGTCGAGGTGTGCCCGGTCGATTGCATCCCGAAGAACCCCGACGTCGTCGAATCCACCGATCAGCTGTGGGTCAAGTACGAGCAGCTGACAGGCAACAAGCGCCCCGCCTGATCCGCTGGTTGGCCACTGAAGCGCCGCAGTCCTGAAAAGGGCGCGGCGTTTTTTATTGTTCTGAAGGTGCGCTTGCTGCGCTGACGTTCGGTGCGGCAAAGCGGAAGATGCGGCGCCCTTCCGCCTTGGCCTCGTACATCGCGGCATCGGCCGCCCGCAGCAGGGTTTCTGCATCGTCTCCGCTGTCGGGGTAAATCGCGATACCGACGCTGGTCGTGACCTGCACGGTCTGACCTTCGAAGCTTGCCGGCTCGGCAACTGCCTGCAGGATCTTCTCGGCGACTGCGGCTGCATCCTCGGCAATGCGGATATCCGTCAAGGTGATGACGAACTCGTCACCGCCGTGCCGTGCAACTGTGTCGCAGTCGCGGATGCATTTACGCAACCGCCCACCGATTTCCTTGAGCAGACGGTCGCCGATATGGTGGCCGTGAATGTCATTGATCGGCTTGAAACCATCCAGATCCAGGAACAGCACGGCAATGCGCGTGCCGTGGCGCTGTGCTGTGGTGAGCGCTTGCTCCAGCCGGCCGAGCATGAGGAAGCGGTTGGGCAGGCCGGTCAGCGCATCATGCAGGGCCATGTGCTCCATGGCGCGCAGCCCCTCTGTTTGTGAGCGTTCCCGACGAGCGCTGGCGCCGGCGTAGGCGAGCAGCAGCGTCAGGCTGAGGATGGAGGCCAGTGCGACGGCAGTCAGGCCGCTGGCAGAAATGTCGGCAGGGCCCAGTTTGCGTTCAAGCACCAGCGTCAGCGGTTGGGAGACGCCATCGATCTGGCGCTCGATGCGCAGTGGTGAAAACAGCGTGTCGCCAAACCGGTGGCGTCGGCTTGGCTGAATTGCAAAGAGTTCCTTGGTCTCCCCTTTGAACTGCATCAGGGCGGTGTGCTCAACAAAACGGTCGATCTCGCTGGCAACCGGGAGCAGATCCTTGGCGCGAACAACCATCAATGCGTAGGCAACCCCGCCGATGATGCTGTGCTTGCGCGGCGGCTGGCTCGTGGCTGCGGGTGAAGTCGGTACTGCAGGGACAGGCCGGAAAATGACAAAGGCCGTATCACCTTCAACGAGGCTGAAGGGTTCGCTGACCGCCGGTTCGTCGAGCTTTTCGGAACGTTGAAGAGCCGCGCGCAGACCGGCGAGTGAGTCGATGTCGAGGCCGAGTATCGCGCGTGCTCCAGGCAGGTCGGGTTCGGCGAGGATGACCGGGTAGTAGGCATCCTTTACGCCGGCAGCTTGCCACTGCCGATCGCCTCGGTAGTCGAAGCGCTTGATCTGGAAATCCTTGTGCCATTTGCGGCGGATTTGTTCGGTAAAGCTCGCGAGTTCATGGCGCGAAACCCGCCGCACGACTTCCAGCATGTAGATGTGCGGGTAACGCTCGAGCATGGAATTGGCGTAAGCACTTGCCGTGCTGCGGTCATCGCGGTCGATGGCGCCGAGGAAGCTGGAGAAACCGTAGAGAACGGCTTCGTTGGCGCGCAATTTGTCGCGAATCTGTGCGTGGAAGTGTTCGCCGTATTCGGCAAAGTCGCGTGCGGCGGTGGTCTGGCTGCTCTGTACGACCAGGGTGATGGCACCCAGGGTGATCAGCCCCCAGATGAACAGTGCCACGACATGGCGCCACGGAAGCATGCCGGTCTCCGGGGATGTGGCTGGCGATTTGAGCAGCGAAGGCGACATCCGGGACCGGCGACCATGAAGGAAGCGAGCATCATAGCCCCGAATGGCCTGCGAGAAAATATTACTAAAGTCAGAGGTTTACTACCATCTGGTCGCGCACGTCCACCTGCGATTCGAGCGCCTGGCGGATAGCCCAGGCCAGCTTTTCAAGTGCCTGGATCTGGCCGACCAGCGCCGCCTCGACTTGCTTCAGTTCGCCGATACGGTCTTCCAGGGTGTCGGTCGCCTGATGGATGCGCTTGATGCTCTCAAGCCGTCGCTTGAGCTGGACCTGATGCTCCCGAACCTGTGTCTCCATCGGCGCCATGATCGCCTTCAGCCAGCCTTCGGCATGGCGGTTGGCGTGTTCGAAGGCGCGGCGCACCTGCAGTGCCACCTCCTCGAAGAATTTGTGCGTCAGGTGTTGCTTGTCGTGGCGCACCAGCTGGAACATGGTGTTCAGGTGGGTGTCGCACCAGGCTTCCAAGCGATCCAGTTCCTTCTCGTAACGGACTAGCGAGAAACTGGCCGGGCTGCCGAGCTTGAGCCCGTGTTCGACAGAGAATTTGCGATAGATGGCTTCCATCATTTTGTGGATTTCGCCGATTTCACCGCTGGATTTGTCGAGCGCGCCGCGCGTGACGCTGAAGAAGTTGGCCATTGCATCGGAAAGATTCTTGGAGAAGGTCGCCTCCAGCATCGCCTCGCGCGTCGTCTGGGTGAGGTTGCGCAAGGCGTCCAGCCCGAGATGGCCGAACAGCTTGTTGGTCAGCGTCGAGAAGATGCTGCGCACGGCGTAGTAACGCTGCAGGCCGGCTTCGAACTCTTCCTTCTCGGTCCGTACCTTGCCCATCATGTATTCGACGACGCCCTTGTTCTTGCCGCGCAGTTCGGTTAGTTCGGCCAGCTGTTCACGCAGGCCGGCGAGTCGGGATTCGAGCAGGCCGCGGGTGCGCATGCCGAGTTCGTTGAACTCGCTTTCGGTGTTGTCGCGGACGATTTCCTGCTTGGCCGGGATCAGTTCTTCCGAGAGCGCACGTTCGAGTGCCGGCAGACGGCTGCGTGCCAGCAGCGCGGCGTCGGCGTTGATCTTGGCGACCAGGCCTTTCTGTGCGGATACGGGAAATACCTGGTTGGGCGGCAATTCGAGAATGCTTGCGCAGCTTTGCGCCTGGCGGGCGATTTCGGCGTTGATTTCTGCTTCAGTCTTAAGTTCGTCCCACTGGCCGTCGATCTTGTTGAGCACCACCAGCCGCCCCTTCTTGCGCCCTTCCGGTGCCCCGACATGATCCCGCCAGATGGCCAGGTCCGACTGGGTGACGCCAGTGTCTGCCGAGAGGATGAAGAGCACCGCGTGTGCGTTGGGCAACAGCGACAGGGTC
>JAUPVD010000257.1 GCA_030917225.1 Pseudomonadota bacterium | reverse complement strand
CCTGGTGGATCCGTCAGAGTATCGAGCGGGCGATCATGAACCAGTCGCGCACGATCCGCCTGCCGGTGCACGTGGTCAAGGAGTTGAACCTGATCCTGCGGGCTGTTCGTCATCTCGAAGCGGCGAACGGGCGGGAAATCAATCATGAGCAGATTGCTCACCTGATCGACAAGCCTGTGGCCGAGGTGCAGCGCATTCTGGCCTTGAACGAGCACATCGCCTCGCTCGATGCGCCGCTGGAAATCGACCCCAACCACACCATCGCCGATGCCCTGGCTGATGACAACGCGGTCGATCCCGAGGCGCAGCTGGAATCCAATGAACTGGGTGATCTGCTGGTCGCGTGGGTGGCTCAGCTACCGGACAAGCAGCGCGATGTGATCGAGCGTCGCTATGGCCTCAACGGTGCCGACGTATGCACGCTGGAAGTTATTGCCGCAGATCTTAACCTGACCCGGGAACGCGTCCGCCAGATTCAGATCGAGGCGCTCAACCATCTGCGTCGCATCATCAAGCGCGGTGGCGTTACGCGCGAGAGCCTGCTATAGCGTCGGCTTCCGTTCGCGGATAGCTTCCGCCAGCTGGAAAACAGACATGGCGTAGAAGCTGGATCGGTTGTAGCGGGTAATGACGTAGAAATTCTGGAATCCTGCCCAGTATTCGGTTTCCTGATCCGGTGTCACCAGATCGATCAGCGCTGCCGGTTTCGACGCGTCCACGTCTGTACCCTCTGGGCGAACACCACCAGCTACCAGCTCGGACAGCGGTTTGTCCGGTTTGATTCCAAGTGCCAGCAAGGGGGTCGGATCGCCTTCCATTCTCGTCGGGATCGCCACCGCGCCGCCTTGTTCCCAACCGTGCTGCGCGAGGAAGCTGGCGACGCTGCCGATGGCATCGGTGGCGCTGCGGGTGAGGTCGACCTTGCCGTCACCGTCGAAATCGACGGCATAGCGGCGCTGGCTCCCCGGCATGAACTGCGGGATGCCGATGGCGCCGGCGTAGGAACCTTTCAGTACCAGGGGATCAAAATCGTTTTCGCGCGCGAGCAGCAGGAACTGCTCCAGTTCGCCCCGGAAGAAAGGTGCACGCGGCGGGTAGCGGAATGCCAACGTAGACAGTGCCTGCATGACGCTGAAGCGTCCGGTGTTCTGGCCGTATTCGGTTTCAACACCGATGATCGAGACGATGACTTCCTCGGGCACACCATAGGTTGCGCTGGCGCGCTTCAGCGTTGCTTCGTGCTGCTGCCAGAAGCGCACGCCGGCAGCGATGCGCCGCTCGTTCAGGAAGCGGGCGCGATAGCGTTCCCAGGAGCGCTGCAACTCAGGCACTGCCGGTGGCTTGATCGCACGCAGTACGCTCTCATTGGGGCGCAGGCGCGCGAAGCGGGTGGCGAGCCAGCTTGCTTCGAATCCATGTTTTTCGCTCATTTCGGCAATGAAGGCGGTGACCTCGGGGTCTTCGGCAAACGAAGTCGTTGCAACGGCGGGGGCAGACAAGCCGAGGAAAGCGAAAACAGCGAGCAGTACGTGCAACTTCTTCAAAAGAACCTCCAGGTATTCGGTATCTGCCGCAACGCCTCTCGGAGACGTTGCAATCGGTGTTCGTTCGCATCGCCATAACGTACTGCGGCATAGGCGGTGGCGGCCTGATGGGCGATGCCGCCATATTCGGGGCGGGCGACCGCAACGCGTTCGGCGTAGGCGATCGGCCCTTCCCATGGTTGGCGCGGTATGCCTTGCCTGCCGAGTCTGGCGCAGAAACGCAGCCAGATCTTCTGGGCGGGATCTACGCGCGGGCGCTGCCAGAGCGTCCAGATGGTAATTCCGAGCAGCGCCAGGGCGCATAGCGCCGACAGCAGCACCGTCATGCCGCGCCAGTCGATGTTGCCCAGGCCGAAACGTGACAATACCTCGCGCTGGCGCTCCGGATTGTACCCGAGCACCCACTGGTTCCAGTTGTTGTTGATGGCTTCCCAGCGGTAACGTATCTGTCGCAGCCAGTCGAGATCGACGCGCGCCATGACCGGCAGTGTTTCCCCCTCCGGCAATGCTGCGGCAATACCCTGTTCGACCCGCGAAGGGGCAATGGCTGCGGTCGGATCAACCCGCTGCCAGCCACGTCCGGCGATCCAGATTTCTGCCCAGGCGTGGGCGTCCGACTGGCGGACGACGACGTAGCCGTCAACCGGATTGATTTCTCCGCCCTGATAACCAGCCACCACTCTGGCGGGGATGCCGGCAGCCCGCATCAGGAAGACGAAGGCGGAGGCGTAGTGCTCGCAGAATCCGCGTCGGGTCTCAAAGAGAAACTGGTCAACCGAATTGTTGCCGAGCAAGGGCGGTTGCAGCGTATAGACGAAGTTTTCCTGGCGGAACAACAGCAAGGCTTGGGCGGCGATGCCCAGTGGGTCCTCGTGGCGTTCGCGCCATTTTCTGGCCAGTTCCCTGGCTTGCGGGTTACCTGTTGGCGGTAGGCGCAGAGCGATATCCCGCATCCGTGGAGACTCATCGATGCCCGCCCGGTAGTCGAGCGCGGAGCGCATCGTGAAGCGGCTGCGCTGTCGTACCGGATCTCTGGACAGTGCTTGCAGCCGGGCGCTCAGGCTGGCGTTCGGTGGCAGTTCGACGGGTGTGTCGAGCGCGAGCAGCCAACGCTGG
>JAUPVD010000256.1 GCA_030917225.1 Pseudomonadota bacterium | reverse complement strand
TGCGCCGAAATGCTCAAGCGCGTGGCGCTGGCCCACCCGGAGATCGCCTTCACGCTGTCGCACAACGGCCGCGTCTCGCTGCAACTGGCGCGCAGCGATGCCCGCCGCCGGGCAGCCGCCATCCTCGGCGACGAATTCCTAGTTGATTCACGCACGGTCGACGTCGCCGCCGGCGACCTGACGCTGTTCGGCCATGCCGCCCTGCCGGCCCACGCCCGGGCACGCAGCGACGCCCAGTACTGCTACGTCAACGGCCGCTTCGTGCGCGACAAGGTGCTCGCCCACGCGCTGCGCGAGGCCTACCAGGACATGCTGCACGGCAGCCGCTACCCGGCCTACTGCCTGTTCCTGACGCTCGATCCGGCCGGCGTGGATGTCAACGTGCACCCGGCCAAGACCGAGGTGCGCTTCCGCGATTCGCGTGCCATCCACCAGTTCGTCTATCACGCGGTGAACAAGGCGCTGTCGGCGCCGCTGGGCGGCCTCACGCCAGCGCCCGGCGCGGAACCCATTGTCGGAACGGAAACCTTCTCGCGCCCGGCATCCTCATTCACTTTCACGCCACCGCGCCAGGATTCCCTGCTGGTCTCGGAACCAGCCGTGGCGGCCTATGCCAACTCCCCCAACGCTCCCAACCTTGCCAGCTTCGCTGCCACAGCACGGCCGACCAGCACGGTGCCGGGCAGCAGCGCAGGTTTGCAGTTCACGCCTGCCTCCATGCCAAGCGCCGCGCCCGGCGAAGCGCCACCACTCGGCTATGCACTGGCGCAGGTGCACGGTGTCTATATCGTGGCGCAGAATGCGGCGGGGATGGTGCTGGTAGACATGCACGCCGCCCACGAACGCATCCTCTACGAAAAGCTGAAGACCGCTGTCGACAACCGCGCCATTGCCACCCAGGCACTGCTCATCCCGGCAGTTTTCCAGGCCGCCGCGCTCGATGTGGCGGCCGTCGAGGAACATCCGGAAACATTGGCAGCGCTGGGCTTCGACATCGCCGTCGTCGGCCCCAGCCAGCTGGCCGTGCGCGCCGTGCCGGCGCTGCTGCAGGGCGGCGACCCGGCTTCGCTGGCCAGATCGCTGCTCGCCGAACTGCGCGAACATGGCGCCACACAGCTGATGGCCGCGCGTCGCAACGAACTGCTGGCAACCATGGCCTGCCACGGCGCCGTACGCGCCCGCCGGCAGCTGACCGTACCGGAAATGAATGCCCTGCTGCGCCAGATGGAAGCCACCGAGCGCGCCGACCAGTGCAACCACGGCCGCCCGACCTGGGTACAGCTTGGCATGGATGAGCTGGACAGACTGTTCCTGCGCGGCCGGTAAAGCGTGAACCACGGCGTACACGGCGAGCACGGCGAAAACCCCATGAATCAGGTCTTTCCGAATCGTCTTGCTGTTCGCTGTGTCCGCTGTGTTCGCCGTGGTTAAAAATCCCCCCCCCGCCATCCTGCTCATGGGCCCGACCGCGTCGGGCAAGACGGCGGCGGCACTTGAACTGGCCGAACACTTTCCGCTGGAGCTGATCAGCGTCGATTCGGCGCTGGTCTATCGCGATATGGACATCGGCACCGCCAAACCCGATCGCGCCACCCTCGCCCGCCATCCGCATGCCCTGATCGACATCATCAGCCCGGAAGAAAGCTATTCGGCTGCACGCTTCGTTGCCGATGCCGAAGCCGAAATGGCGGCCATCCACGCACGCGGCAAGGTACCGCTGCTGGTCGGCGGCACCATGCTCTACTACAAGGCGCTGCTGCAGGGACTGGCTGACCTGCCGCAGGCCGACACCGGAATCCGTGCCGAACTCGATGCCGAGGCGACCGCCAGGGGCTGGCCGGCAATGCACGCCGAACTGGCCCGGCACGACCCGGAAACCGCTGCCCGGCTGGCGCCGAACGACTCGCAGAGAATCCAGCGGGCGCTGGAAATCCTTCGCCTGACCGGAGAACCGATGTCGGTACTGCTGGCGCAATCGGCAGCGCAACGGCCGCCGCACCACTTCCTCTCCCTCGGCCTGCTGCCCTCGGACCGCAGCGTGCTGCACGCACGCATCGCCGAGCGCTTCGACCAGATGCTGGCCGCCGGCCTGGAAGACGAACTGCAGGCGCTGCGCCGGAAGTATCGCCTGCACCCCGAATTGCCCTCGATGCGCTGCGTCGGCTACCGGCAGGCCTGGGAGGCCGCCGATGGCCTTATTCCCCACAGCGAACTGCGTGACCGTGGCATCTTCGCCACCCGGCAGCTGGCCAAGCGCCAGATCACCTGGCTCTCCAACACGCTGGAATGCGAACGTTTCGATTGCCTCGCTCCCGACCTGTTTTCGCAACTCGCTGAGCAGGTCGGCACACTGTTCTGCTGATGTAACAGATCCGACACAAGTTCGGTGCCACATTTGGCTATGCAGGCCTTGACGGGCCTTGCTATATTAGGCAGTCAGCATTTCAGCCGGTCGTGACATTTCAGCCTCGGGGAGCTCCAAATGAATCTCCAGATCAAGCAGAAACTGTTCGTTCTCGTCGCCGTTGCCCTGGCAGCCCTCATCGGCACCGGCATCTTTGCTTTCTCCCAAGCCAACAAACTGAACAATTCACTCACCGAGGCCATCGACCGCCATGCGGTCACGGTGACGGCTATCGATAGTGCTCGCGGCGCTCAAGTGCGCTTCAAGACGCAGGTGCAGGAGTGGAAGAACATCCTGCTGCGTGGCAAGGACCCGGAGACCTTCAACAAGCACCTGAAGAGCTTCGAAAGCGAGAACCAGGCCGTCAAGGAACGCTTGCTGCAGGTTAAAGCCGCAGCGACCAAGCTCGGAGTCGCCGAACGAATCAAGGTCGACAACGTCATCGCCACCTTCGAAAAGCTGGCCCCCGCCTACCTT
>JAUPVD010000255.1 GCA_030917225.1 Pseudomonadota bacterium | reverse complement strand
GAAGAAGGCGCGCTCGACAAGTACGCTTATGTTCGCGATGCTTACCTGCAGCACCGTCGCAATGCCGTGTATGACGGCAATCCGCCGCGTGACTTGGGGATGACCAACGGCAAGGCGCCGGTCGAACTGAAAACCACGCCGGGTACCAAGTCCCACTAAATTCTTTTTTTAGGTTTGTCATGAAGCAATTGTTTTCCCTGCTGGCGGGGATGTTCTTCCTCGCCGGCAACGTTCTCGCCGCCGATGAAGCGCCCGATGCAATGGTCAAGCGCGTTACCGACGAAGTTCTGAATATCGTTCGCAACGACAAGGACATCCAGAGCGGCAATTCGAAGAAAGCCGTTGAACTGGTTGAGACCAAGGTGCTGCCGCACTTCAACTTCATGCGCATGACTGCGCTGGCGGTCGGCAAGGACTGGAACAAGGCATCGCCGGATCAGAAGAAACGTCTGGCCAAGGAATTCGAGACGCTGCTCGTCCGTACCTATTCGAACGCGCTGACGGCTTACAAGGATCAGCGGGTGGTCTACAAGCCGCTGAAGATGCAGCCGGACGATACCGATGTGCTGGTGCGCACCGAGATTCGTCAGCCGGGTCAACAGGCCGTTCAGCTCGACTACGGCGTTGAGAAGGGTGATGCCGGCTGGAAAGTCTACGATGTTGTTGTGGCCGGTATCAGCCTGGTGACCAACTACCGCGAAAATTTTGCGCAGGAAGTCCGCAACGGCGGTATCGACGGTCTGATCTCCACCATCGCCGCCAAGAACAAGCAGATCGCGACCGCTCAGGCAGACAAGAAATAAGTATGCTTGAGCGCTCTGGCTCCAGCCTGAAAGTGACCGCGCCGATGTATTTCTCCGGCGCGGCGCAATTGCTGAAAGCCGGGCGTGCTGCGCTGACCGACGAAATCAGCGAAATTGATCTTTCCTCCATCGAAGACGCTGACTCGGCGGCCTTGGCTGTGCTGTTTGCCTGGCTGCGCGAGGCCAAGGCTCGCAATATTTCCCTCCGCATCGTCAATCCTCCGGCCGGCCTGCTGAGCCTGGCTGCGCTTTACGGCGTCGACGAATTTCTCCCGCTCGCCTGAGCATCCCGTTTTCCTAGCCGTCGAGAACGCCATGGGCGTCGCCGTTTCCATTCAGCAGGTCGAAAAGCACTTCGCTTCCTTGAAGGCGCTTGATGGCGTTTCGCTCGAAATCGCTGAAGGTGAGTTTTTTGGCCTGCTCGGGCCGAATGGCGCCGGCAAGACAACGCTGATCTCCTGCCTTGCCGGGCTGGCCCGGCCGGATGCCGGCAAGCTCACTGTGCTCGGCCGCGATGTCGTTGCCGACTACCGCGATGCGCGCCGCCTGCTTGGCGTCGTGCCGCAGGAACTGGTGTTTGACCCGTTCTTTACCGTGCGCGAAACCCTACGCATCCAGTCCGGCTACTTCGGCATCCGAAACAACGATGTCTGGATCGACGAAATCCTGGCCAACCTTGATCTGGCCGACAAGGCCGACACCAACATGCGTCGCCTGTCCGGCGGCATGAAGCGCCGGGTGCTGGTGGCGCAGGCGCTGGTGCACCGGCCGCCGGTCATCGTACTCGACGAGCCAACCGCCGGCGTCGATGTCGAGTTGCGCCAGGGCTTGTGGCAGTTCATCCGCCGGTTGAATTGCGAAGGCCATACCATCATCCTGACCACGCACTATCTGGAAGAGGCCGAAACGCTCTGTGGCCGTATCGCCATGCTGCAGCGGGGCCGGGTCGTTGCGCTCGATTCGACGCAGAATCTGCTGCACGAGTTTTCCCGGCATACGCTGTCGTTGCGGCTGGTCGGTGGCGCTGCGTTACCGCCGGCGCTCGCCGCACTGTCGACCGGGCAGGTGGACGGTGCGTGGCAATTGCGCCTTCCAGATTTTTCCGCCGTCGAGCAGGTGCTTGCCACCCTGCGCGAAGCCGGTGTTGCCATCGACGACATGCGCCTGTCGCCGCCAGATCTCGAAGAAGCCTTCGTTCGCGTCATGCAGCGGGGGAGGGCGCAGCAATGAATAATTTGCTCGGCTTCCGCACGCTGCTGATGAAGGAAGTGCTGCGCTTCTGGAAGGTCAGCTTCCAGACCGTTGCCGCGCCGGTGGTGACTGCGCTCCTCTATCTGCTCATCTTCAGCCATGTGCTCGACGAACATGTGCAGGTCTACGGCCAGATCCGCTACACCGCTTTCCTGATTCCCGGGCTGGTGATGATGTCGGTGTTGCAGAATGCTTTTGCCAACTCGTCCTCGTCGCTGATCCAGTCCAAGGTTACCGGCAGCCTTGTTTTCGTGCTGCTGCCGCCGATTTCCTATCTCGAATTTTTTTCTGCCTATGTATTGGCGGCGGCAGCACGCGGCGTGGTGGTTGGCGTCGGCGTGCTCTCGGTCACCGTCTGGTTCGCACCACCCGGCATGGTTGCACCATTGTGGGTGCTCACCTTCGCCGTGCTTGGCGGCGCCATCATGGGTGCGCTGGGTGTCGTGGCCGGTATCTGGGCCGAAAAATTCGACCAGCTGGCCGGTTTCCAGAACTTCCTCATCCTGCCGCTGACCATGCTTTCCGGCGTCTTTTATTCGATTCATTCGCTGCCGCCGTTCTGGCAGCAGGTGTCGCATTTCAACCCCGTGTTCTATATGATCGACGGCTTCCGTTACGGCTTT
>JAUPVD010000254.1 GCA_030917225.1 Pseudomonadota bacterium | reverse complement strand
CTCGATGCGGCCAAGCTGGAAATGCTGGCGACGGATTTGGAACTGCAGGCCATCAAGGCGATGGACCGCAACCTCGACCAGCAAACCTACGACGCCCTCAAGGCGCAGGCGCAGGCTTACCGCGAGCTTGGCATTGCCAAGAAGGGCGGCGCCGCGAAAGAGGCAGCGATCGACCTGGAAAAGGCCAACGCCGAAGCCGCGAAGAAGGCGCAAGAGGATTGGGAGCGGGCATCGGAACAGATCAACAACACGTTGACCGATGCCCTGCTGCGCGGCTTCGAGGATGGCAAGGGCTTTGCCAGCAACTTCCGCGACACGCTGAAAAACATGTTCCGCACGCTGGTGCTGCGGCCCATCATCAGCTTTGTGGTGCAGCCGATCGGCAATCTGATTCAGGGCGCCATCGGCGGGCTGCTGGGGGGCGGGCAGGGCGGCGCCGGCAGCCTGCTGGGCACGGCCAGCAACCTGAACAGCGCATGGGGCATGTTGAATGGCACGGGCACCGGCCTGAGCGGCATCGGCTACAACATGCTGGCCGGCCTGCCGGGTTCGGTGGGTTACGGCATGTTGCCCGGGATGACCGTGGGAAGCCAGCAGGCCGCCATGCTCGCCGCGCAGACGCAGGCGTTCGGCGGCGCTGGTTTGCAAGCCACAGCCGGCGCGGCCCAGACGGCGCAGGGGGCGTCGTGGATGGCCGGCAACGCCGCCGGCATCGCCGCCGTCGCCGCCCCGCTGATCATCGGCTCTCTCATCGAGCGCAACGCGCGCGACCGATTCAGCGGCGCGGCCTACGCCACCTCGGGCGGCAACGACCCGTTCGCCAATACCATCGCCGGCTCTACTGGCTTCGACTACCTGACGGGCGACCTGCCCGACCGCGCGGCCCTGCTGGCGCGGCTGGGAGAGCTGGGCGCGCCGATGGAGGCGATCTCCGACTGGAACGACCGCGCGCTGCTTCGCCTGATGGAGTCGGCGGCCGCTGACAACAGCGAGTTCGGCATCAACTGGACGTCGCGCGTCCGCGACATGCGCGACACGCCCGACTTCTACCGGGGCGCCGGCTACGCGCACCCCGAAGAGCTGGGGTGGTGGCACAACAAGGACAACGCGAACCTGTCCACCGACCCCGCGCTGATCCAGGCTAGCCGCGACATCGCGCTGTCCATCATCGGCCCGCTCGAAGGCATCGGCGCGCTGATCGGCGATGAGGCCGCCTACCGCGCGACGGTGGGCTTTGCCAACCGAGGCGAGGGCAACGGCCTGTGGGCGGGAATGAACCTGCAGCGCGACGGCCAGAACGTCGCCGACTGGGTGAACACCGATGATTTCCATTCGGTGGGCGAGGCCGTGCGCGCCATGTACAGCACCGCGCTGGGCACGCTGGACAGCTTCGACCTGCCTGGCTGGGCCGACAAGCAGGTCACGGACGCGCGCACCGCTCTGGACGCCCTGAGCGGCGACAAGATCGGCGAGCAGGCAGCAGCGCTGTACCAGCAGGCCACGGGCGGCATCTCGGCCACCTTCGCTGCCATCGAGAAGATGATCAACCTGTTCCCGGATTTCGCCGAGGCCAGCCAGGACGCGGTTTATGCGTTGGGCGAGTTGACCGGCGGCCTGGACAACCTTGCAAGCGCCTACGGAAGCTACCTGTCGAACTTCTACTCCGAAGAAGAGCGGCGCCAGTTGATGTTCAAGGAGCTGGATAGCGAGCTGGACAAGCTGGGCATCGACACGATCCCGAGGACGCGCGCCGAATTCCGAGAGCTGGTGTCGGCGCAAGACCTGTCCACCGAGGCCGGCCGCGAGGCGTTTACCGTGCTGATGAAGCTGTCGGGTGGCTTCGCTGAATTTGTCGATGCTGCAGAGTCTGCCGCCGACAATGCGAGGGAGCGCATCGACTCCATTTTCGGTCAGATCAGCAAGTTGTGGGACGAGCAGATCAGCAATTGGAGCAAGCTGTCCAGCGAAGCGGAATCTGTCTTTGACGCCGCCATCAAAGCGGCGAAAGACCTGCGCGGTCAAGTTGCAGACACCCGCCAGTGGGACGCCCGCGCGGCCAGCGTGTGGATTGACCAGGCGCTGGCCGGCCTGCGCGCCACGGGGGCGCTGCCTGACTCCAAAGAGCTTGCCGACGCCATTGCAGCGGCGCGCGGCGGGCTCGACATGAGCCAGTACGACACCTTGGCCGACATGGAGCGCGACCAGTTGATCCTGGCTGGCAAGCTCAAGGAAATCGGCGACTCGGCAGAAGTGCAGATGTCGTTTGCCGAGCAGCAGGTCCAGCTGTTGGAGCAGCAGCGCGACTACTGGCGCCAGCAGATTGACCTGCTGAACGCCACGGGCGAGACGATCACAAGCATCGACCAGGGGATCGAGTATCTGGCTGACTACGTGCGAGAGCAGACGGCGATCAAGGCTGCGGAAGAAGCGGAGAAGGAGGCATCTCGGGAAGCGGCGCGGCGCGCCGCGCCGTCGATCAGCCCCGGCGGCTGGGGCGGCGGCGGCGGGGGCGGCGGCGGTGGACAATACCAGACAACGATCACCCGCACGATCAACTGGGATACCGGCGAGTACGTCTACCCGGACGGCAGCGGCGGCACTCTGTCGACGGAAGAGCTGGAGCACTACAGAAGAATCCTGGACGGCGAGCTTGACCCGACTCGCATCATCAGCGACCTCTACCTAGTCCCGCGCCACGCAGACGGCGGGCGCTACGCGGGTGGCCTCGAGCTGGTCGGCGAGCGCGGGCCAGAGCTGATCAACTTCGCCAGCCCAGGCCATGTCTACACCGCCGTCCAGACTCGCGACATGATGCGCGGCGACAACGCTGAATTGATCGCCGAGCTGCGCGAGCTGCGTGCGCGCCTGGACAAGATCGAGCGCAACACGGCGGTACTGCCGCAAACCCACGACGTGATTGACCGGGTAACGGCGGGCGGCAACGCCATGTTGACGGAGGCCGCATGATCACGCAGCCCAAAACTTTTGGCGTGCTAGATCGCGTGGACATTTCTGATGTCCACGTCATTGAGATTAAAGGCGGCACCCCACTGGGCGACCTGCCCGAATCTGCCACGCCGGCCTGGGCGTCTGGCACGTTTGCCATCGGCGATCAGCGGTCGCTTGCGTCCACACACTCGATCTATACCTGCATCAAGGCGCACACCACAGCCGGCGGAAAGACGCCCGCACAGGACGGAGAAAACTGGAAGTTTTACGCGGTGACCGAGCGCTGGCGGGCGTTTGATCTGTACCGCAGCACAAAGGTCGTTGCCGCCGACGTGTTGCGCATCGTGTTGCGTCCCTTCGCGCTGATCGACGCGATCGACTTGCAGGGGGTGCGCGCCGACACCGTGACCATCACGATCACCGATGGGGTCGGCGGGCCAGACGTTTATCCGGCGACGGCGCACACGCTCAACGACCCGAGCATCTCGGATTACGAGCCCTACTTC
>JAUPVD010000253.1 GCA_030917225.1 Pseudomonadota bacterium | reverse complement strand
GCGCAGGAAATACTGGTTGGCCTTGCCATCGCCCGAGTGCTGGGTAGCGATCATTCCCGGCACCAATTCCAGCGTCTCGGCCGGGCGCAGCAGCGGCAGCGCCTCGACGCGCTCCCTGGCGACAATACCCTCGCTACCGGCGTTGGCGATGCCGAGAACGTCCTCGGTGCGAGCACGCACTTCGACCGTCGTCAACGCCTTCTCAGCTGCGGCATTCGGCAGTTCGCTGGCCAGTGCCGGCACGGCGCAGGTCAGCAGCGGCCCAGCCAACATGTAAGCTGTTTTAATATTTCTTCTTAACACGTGGCGTCACTCCGGCGATAATTTGTTCATGAATGGAATCAGGCGAGTACCGGCCGCCGCGTCAGGCGCACGGCGAAGAGATAGCTGCCGGCGATGATGGCCACCAGCAGGGCGCCGAAGACCAGTTCCTTGCCGTCGCTCCAGGCATCGACTGTCGGCGAGAAGAATTTGGCGGCGCCGAACCCGGCAACCAACAGGCTGACGCCGGCGACGACCAGCCCCATGACGCGCGAAGCGATCTGCGCCACTTCATCGGCACGCTGGATCAGGCGGGAAATCCACAGACCGTTGATGCCGTCGGTGACCAGCATGCCGAGCATGAACAGCAACGCGAGTGTCAGCGCATGCTCCCAGCCGCCAAACTGCTGCGAGGTCATGGCGAACAGTGCCGCCTGGCTCATGGTGTCGAAGGAAAAGGCAAACAGCGCGCCGACGGAGGCCACCAGCAGCGGCTGCGTGGTCTGCTGCAGGCGCGAGAACAGGCGCCCCTTCAGGCCGAGCGGCATGACCACCTCGCCCGGAGCGGCACCTAGCACCGCACGCAGGTTGATGAAGCCAAGCGCAGCCAGAAAGGCGATGGAGATCCAGGCGCCGAGCGCATCCATCCACTCCGGCACCTGCCATTTCTCGGCGACGGTGCTGACTGTCAGCGCGATGAGCACCACCACGGCGCCATGGCCGAGCGAAAAGAGCACGCCGCACAGGCGCGCCAGCTTCGGGTTATGCCTGGCGTTGTAACGGGTAAGGCCGTCGATGGTGGCCAGATGGTCGGCGTCGAAGCCATGCTTCATGCCGAGTACGAAGACCAGGGCAGCAAGGGCAAACCAGTCGGTGGGCAAGTTTTCCATGATCGTTTATGAACTCCGGAAGATTTATCCTAACAAGTTCCGTGCCAATAACACACCCTATATCAATCAATCACTTGGATATTTCACCAGCCTCGAAAAACGGTAAAGCGGAAAGCAGGTTTCCACTTTCCGCTTACCACCTGTCAGGCCGATGTCAGCGGCAGCACCAGCGTAAACACCGCACCGCCGTCCGGACCATTGGCTGCTTCAAGCTTGCCGCCATGGCGCTCGACGATGCCGTAGCTGATCGACAGCCCCAGTCCTGTCCCCTGCCCGACCGGCTTGGTGGTGAAGAACGGATCGAACAGGCGCGGCAGATGCTCGGGCGGAATCCCCGGGCCGTTGTCGGCAAAGCGCAGGACCACCACTTCACCGGCACCCAGTTCGCCGCGGATCGACAAGCGAGGCGACGGCTGCGTCGCCGTCGCGTCACAGGCGTTCTGCACCAGATTCATGACCACCTGCTGCATCTGCCCGGAAGCGCCGATCATCGGCAGGGCTGGCGGCAGGTCAAGCACAACCTCGAATTGTGGCGGGGCCGAACGGCTGACCCAACGCACGGCAGTCTCGATGATTTCACTCAGATTGAAGGACTCGTTGGCATGGCGGTCGATTGCGGAAAAGCGCTTGAGACCATCGACAATGTCGCGCGTGCGTTCGGCCCCCTCGATCATGCCGTCGAGCAGCGGCGACATGTCCTCGAGGATGCGGTCGATACGCAACTCCTGGCGCAACTGACCGAGCTCGGGCGCCTGACCGCAGCGGCCACAATGATTGACGGCTTCGATATAGGTCTGCAGCCGCGTCGCATAGCGGCGCAAGGACATGACGTTGCCGAGCACGAAGCTGATCGGGTTGTTCAGTTCATGTGCCACCCCGGCCACTAGGCGGCCGAGCGAGGCCATCTTCTCCGACTGCAGCAACTGCTGCTGCGTCCGCTTGAGCTCGTCGTGGGCCTGGCGCAACGCATGGTAGGCGCGGCGCAGGTCACCCACCGGCCGGCCGGTAACGACCATGCCGACCAGTTTTCCGACCCCGGAGAGGCGCGGCGTGCAATTGATCGAGACCGGCACCGCGATCCCATCGGTCGCCGCGATCATCAGCTCGACATCGTGGGTCGCCCCGCGTTGCTGCGGCGAGAAAAAGTCACGCACACGATTGCGCGAGCCTTCGTCGGCGAAGAGGTCGAAGACCGGCGTACCACTGAGCGTCGATTCCTGCTTGCCGGTAAAGCGCTGCAGCGAGGCGTTCACCTCCTCGATGTTGCCGTGGCGATCGCAGACGATGAGGATGTCGGACATCGAGGACAGCACGCTCTCGATGAACTGGTGTGATTCCTCCAGCGCCGCATTCTTTTCTTCCAGCGCCACCTCGTACTGAAGCAGGTCGTTGTAGACCTCGTCCATCTTGCGGATGACGTCTATCCACACGGCTTCGCCGACACCGTCGAAGACCTCGGCGGGCGCCGGCAGCTCGGCCGCCTTCATCAGCTTGCGCGGCTTGGCCGATTCGCCAGTCCCAGCTGCGGGTTTAGCGGGCCGGCTTGAGGTGGACATGATGGTTACCCCCGTGGCCGCGCGGCTTGTAGCCGTGCGCGTGGCGCTGGTCGATTTCGACGGCAACCAGATTGAGCTTGCCGTGGCGCACGCCACGCTCGGCCATCATCGCCTCGGCAAATTTCTTCACTGCGGCCGTCGGCCCGCGCAGGAACGCCGCCTCGAAGCAGTTCTCGTGGTCGAGGTGGGCATGCATCGTCGCCACCGTCAGGTCGTGGTGGTCGTGCTGAAGGGCCGTCAGGCGCTCAGCCAGCTCGCGCTCATGGTGGTTGTACACATAGGAGAGGTTGGCCACGCAGTGCGGCGCCTCGTCGTGCGCCAGCCGCCAGGCTTCGAGCTGGCCACGAATGATGTCGCGAACAGCCTCCGAGCGGTTGCCGTAGCCGCGCTCGGCAATCAGCGCATCGAACTCCTTGGCGAGTTCGCTATCGAGGGAGATGGTGAATCGTTCCATGACGGAATCCTAGTCGTGCTGCACCGACACTGCAAATGCCGGCCTCACGCCAGCACTCCAAGCTTCTTCAACGCCGCCTGGAACCCTTCGGCCATTTGCCGATAGCCCTGCGCATTCGGATGGATCTGGTCGGCGCACAATTCCGGTCGGGCCAGTATTTCGGCGAACACCTCGGCGATCAGCGGCAACTTTTCTTCCTTCGCCAACTCGGCATAGATCGGCGCATCGTCGGGCCGGCGTGTCACCGCGCCGAGCAGCGACAGTTCCGGCACCGCCACCAGCACCGCCCGCGCACCGCTGCCACGAATCGTCGCCAGGATCTGGCGCAAATCCTCCTTGACCAGTTTCTGGGCACGGCGACGGATGAAATCGTTGCCGCCAAGCTCGACGATGACCAGCGCCGGCTTGTGCTCGTCAAGCAGGGCACCGAGGCGTTGCTTCGCCGCTTCCGTCGTATCGCCCGGAACTCCGGCATTGACGATGCGCCAGCCGGTCATGGCTGCGAGCAAGGTCGGCCAATCCTGCCCCGGTGCAGCGCCGGTGCCGAAGGTAACGCTGTCGCCAAAGGCCAGTACCGTGCTGCCGGCCGGTACTGCCGC
>JAUPVD010000252.1 GCA_030917225.1 Pseudomonadota bacterium | reverse complement strand
GCTGAAGGCCATTATGGCCGGGCAAGACAAGGACAAGGTGGAGGCCTACCTGCAGGCCAATCTGAAGCAGATCAACGAGGACCGCGGTTTCCTGCGCCACTGCAACATCGGCGGCGAAGCGATGCGGGCGGAAGATCAGGAGCGTGTGCGCCGCATTTCCGGGCAGTATCGCTGGCGCGACCCGGAAGAGCCGGAAGAGAAGATGTCCGACTTCCTCTCCCCCGAAGAACTCGAGAACCTCACCATTCGCGCGGGAACGCTCACCCCGGCCGAGCGTGAGGTCATCAACTACCACATCGTCGCCACCATCAAGATGCTGGAGTCGCTGCCCTGGCCCAAGCACCTGAAGAATGTGCCCGAGTATGCCGGCGGCCATCACGAGCGCATGGATGGCAAGGGCTACCCGAAGGGGCTGAAGCGTGACCAGATGTCGATTCAGGCACGGGTGATGGGCATTGCCGATATCTTCGAGGCGCTGACGGCGCGGGATCGCCCCTACAAGCCCGGCATGAAGATCTCGGAAGCCATGGGTATCCTGAAAAAGTTCAGCGAGGGTGGCCACATCGACCCGGACCTTTTCGAGGTTTTTGCTAGGCAGAAGGTATATTTGCGGTATGCGCAGGAGTTTCTCGATCCGGCGCAGATTGATGAAATTCCGGCTTCGAAGTGACAATTGAAGTGTGTTGGTGACGAAAAACGTCACTTTTTCTGTGTGTCAGGCGGCTGAACTCCCGTTTTAAGGGAGGGTGTGGTCTGGCACAGTTTTTGTGTATAGTTGTACAACGGTTTTCCGCCGTTATTGAACAGGAGGAAATGATGAAGAAATCTGTGCAAAAGGGTTTTACCCTGATCGAACTGATGATCGTCGTTGCGATTATCGGTATTCTGGCGGCTATCGCCATTCCGCAATTCTCCGAGTACACGAAGAAGGGCGAGGACAAGGCAGGTCAGTCTGATGCGCGCAACCTGCTGACGCAGGCTGTTGCCAACTCGACCCAGTAACCCGGATAACTCAGGAGATATCACGATGAAAAAGGTTATTCTTGCTTCTGTCGCCGTTGCTGCAACGGTGATTTCCGTATCGGCCCAAGCCGCTGCCGATACGACGTTCTGCACCGGCGGTGTTGCGAAAGCATCAACCGTTTCTGCTGCAACCGGCACCGACAAGTTTGTCAAGGTGACGTTCTCACCGAAGTGTTCGGCCAACACCCATGTTGTTGCCGAAGACAGCAATACCTACTACCGCGTAGGTGCGGCGTCTGGCAAGGGCAAATTCCCAGTCTACGGTTCGACTTCGGGTGGTGGCGTTATCGCCTCGACAACCTCATGCGCGGCGACTGGTTGCGTGGTGGGTGATGCAGAAACGGCACTGTTACTCGGAGCAACGGGCTGAGGTATTTGCTGCCCAACGTTTTACGCAGGCGGGCGCACCCAAGGGTGCGCCCGTTTTTCTGTCACCCGATGAATGCCGTCAATGTTCGAATTCGCCTTGTCCGGTATCCGCTCTGGTCTGCGCGGGCGCAGCTTCCAGGCTGTTTTTGTCCTTGGCCTCGTTCTGATCGGGGTCGCTTATCTCTCGGGCAATTTTTCGCCGCGGCAACCGCGTACCGTCACTCTTGACGTCGGCCTTTCCGGCCTGCGCTTTGCGCTCGTGCTGCTGAACCTGTTCTGGATGCAGGAACTGGTGGCCAAGGAAGTCGACCGCAAGGTGGTTCTTTTTTCCCTCGCCTATCCGGTGCCCCGCTCCGCCTTCCTGCTCGGGCGCCTGCTCTCCTGCTTCGTTCTCTCGCTGATGGCCGCCGCAATCATGGGCTTGCTCCTGCTGCTGGTCGTGATCGCTTCCGGCGGGGGCTACGTGCAGGAGTATCCCGTGCAACTCGGTGCCGCCTACTGGCTGACGATTTGTGGCCTCGTCCTCGACGCGGCGGTGGTATCCGCCTTTTCCATGTGTATCTCGGCGCTTTCGACCGTGGGGGTGCTTCCCTTTGCCCTTGGCATGGCCTTCGCGGCAGGGGGAAAGGCCCTGGGGGCCACCCTGGATTACCTCGCGCAGGGCGCGGATGGTGATACCGCCATGGTGAACCAGCTTGATCCTTTGCTGAAGGCAGGGCAATGGCTGCTTCCCGATCTGTCGCGTCTCGACTGGCGCGACTGGGCACTTTATGGACTCTACCCGGGGGGGGAGGCGATCGCCTGGGGCATTGTCATGGCATTTTCATACGTCGCGATGCTGTCCGCACTGGCGATCCTGGTTTTTTTGCGCAGAGAGTTTTCCTGAGATGAGGCTGCGACAGGGCTGGACGATTATTGCGCTCGCTTGTGCTGCGATCGTCTACGGAGTCTCCGTTTCGCGGCTGCGCGACGTCCGGCCGGATAATTCGCCGGAGTTGCTTGTCGCCTTGCCACGCTTTGTGCAGGTTGCGCTGGCCGGTGGGGACCGTTATCTCGCTGCCAATCTCTCCGGGTTTCGGGTTCTCGTGGCGAGCACGATGCGCATGCGGCCGGAGGACTATGCCGTGCAGGCCCGTCTGCAAACCGATATTGCCTGGTTCAATGCAGCGCACGAAGACAACTACTACGTCGCCGCCGCAATTCTTCCTTGGAACGGCCAGCTGGAGGCTGGTCAGGAGGTGTTGCGTCGGGCCGGCGACAAGCGCGTTTTCGATTGGCAACCGCTCTTCTACCGCGGTTTCGGCTATTACCATTTCCTGAAGGAGCCGGCTGCCGGAGCGCAGTTGCTGGTCGAGGGCGCGGCACGCGCCACCGATCAGCAGGATATCTGGGCATTGCAGAACCTTGCCGCGCGCTGGATTGAAAGGGGGTATGACGGGCGTACCGCTGCCGGAATGGTCAGCGCGATGGCCGCCAGTTCGCCGAAAGGTGCTTTCCGCAACTACCTTGCAGCAAGGGCGGAGCGCATTCGCGTTCTGGAAGATCTGCGGGATGCTGTCTCGGCATACGAGGCACGCTTCGGTGTGCGGCCGCGATCACTTGAGGAGCTTGTTGGAGCGGGGTTTCTTTCGGGCCCGCCGAAGGATCCCTTCGGTGCGGAATTCGTACTCGGGCCCGGTGGCGTACCGGCGCTGAAGCCTGCAAAATAGCACCATGTCTATCAATACACCTTGTCCGGCGATCCGTATTGCCGCTCTGGAAAAAACCTATCTTCGTGGCTGGCGTCGCCAGCCTACCGTGGCACTTGCCGGAATATCCCTGGAGGTCGGCCAGGGCGAAGCCTTTGGTTTTGTCGGCCCGAACGGTGCCGGCAAGAGTACGACCATCAAGATCCTCACCGGGGCCATTCGGGCGACTGCCGGGGATGCACATCTCTTCGGTGTTTCCGTCGCCTTGCCACAGGCCCGGATCGGGCTAGGTTACGTCCCGGAAAACCCTTATCTGTACGATTATTTGACGCCGCTGGAAATCCTGCGGATGAGCATGTCCTTTCATCGGATTCGCGTGGACGATGCTGACGCGTACTGCATTGCCTGGCTGGACCGGCTCGGTCTGCTCGCAGCGGCAAGAAAGCCGGTGCGTCAATTCTCGAAAGGGATGACGCAGCGGGTCGCCATCGCCCAGGCACTCTGCATCCGGCCGCGGTTGTTGATCCTTGATGAACCGCTCTCTGGACTCGATCCCATCGGCCGTCGCGATGTCGTCGAACTGTTATCCGATTACAAACGTGGCGGCGGGACGCTCTTTTTCACTTCGCATGTCCTGCATGATGTCGAGCGACTGGCGGATCGATTCGGCTTGATCCACCGGGGAAATTTGCAGGCGGTTCGTGCGCCCGCCGATCTGGTCGGTGATCAGGAAATGCTTGTCGTTCGTTCTCTTGGCACCAGCGCAGTACCGGGACTGCGCGAGGAATTCGCAGGCCGCTGGATTGGCGAAGTACCTCGGAACGAGCTGTGGTCCTGCCTCTCCGCTCTGGAATCCGCTGGTCACACATTGATCGAGGTGCGCCCGACTTTATCGCTGGAATCCGCATTCATGCGCGTGGTTCGCGACTATGATGTCGGCCTGAAGGCATCGTCGGGGCGCTAGCGACCACGACCGCCGTGATACGACTAACAACGGAACTTGATCATGCGTTTGCTCCTCAAGGATGACCTGCTTTTCTGCGTCAGTGATTCGCTGGAAACCATTTCCACCTGGACGGCGCTCGAACAGGAAGATTGGTTCGAAAAGGAACTTCCGTTTCTGCGCCGGATCTGCCGCCGCGACTGGAACGTCATCGATGTCGGTGCCAATCACGGAATCTACTCGCTGAGCCTTGCCCATCAGGGTGCGGCCCACGTATGGGCGTTCGAGCCGACCTCCGAGCCGCTTGTTCGGTTTCGTGAAAGCGTCGAACTGAATGGCCTCGGGGACCGAATCACGATCCTTCAACAGGCGTTGTCCAGCGAAGAGCGGCCGGGCGTAATCTACCTCGGCAAGCATTCTGAACTCAGTTCATCGGCAGTCAATCCTTCCTGCAGAATCGACGGCGCCATCGAGAACGTCGAATTCGTTTCGCTGGATTACCTAGCGGCAACCCTGCCGCTTCCTTCCATAGACTTTCTGAAGCTGGATGCGGAGGGAGAGGAAATGGCCATCCTCGACGGCGGGAAGGCCTTTTTCGAAACACAATCACCTCTCGTGATGTTTGAGTTCATGGAGTGTGGGCGGATCAATCCGGCGTTAGTCGTCAAGTTTCGCGCCCTCGGTTATGGGGTCTACGCACTCGTCCCTGGCCTTTCGTGCCTGCGTCCGGTTGCAGAAGGGGAAGAACGAGAGCTGGATCCAATGGTTCTTAATCTCTTTGCGTGCAAACCTGACCGGGCGAAACGTCTCGAGATGGATGGGGCGCTCTTTCAGAAGCTTCGTGCCGATGTCGGCGTGACAAACGCCAGTGCGATCGAGCGCTTGCTGTCCCTGCCTTTCGTTGACGAAGATCTGCGTGAATGCTGGTCT
>JAUPVD010000251.1 GCA_030917225.1 Pseudomonadota bacterium | reverse complement strand
TTGTCACCAACGCGCACGCCACGGTGAGCACGAAGGTCACGATCCGCGACAAGACCACCACCACGAAGAAGATCGTCGGGTATGCGCTGGCGGCGGGCGGCGGTTTCACGCTCGCGGCTGGGGGTCGCCCTTTGCTCATCAGCGATGCGAACAGTGCAATCGAGGCGGTCTGCGGCACGACCGGCAGCGACATCGACGTGAGCATCAGCGGCTACACGATCAGCAACTGAGGCTGACCCGTGTCGGCCGGCGTACAGACCACTGTTCCGCTCGCGCTCGGCCTTCTCCTTGAAGGGGCGGCGCCGGCCGCGAACGCGGGTGTCAGCACGACGTTCCCGCTCGCGCTCGGGCTGTTGCTGGAGGCTGGTGGATCGGGCGCCGCCACGATCAGCGCAGCCTACGGCACCCCGACAGGCGGCGTAACCGCAACCGTAGGCTGCACGACCGACACGTCCAGCGGCACGCTTTGGGCGCTGGTGCGCATCGGTGGAAGCCCGGCGGCAGACACGGCGATTGAGGCCGGCGGGCAGTCCGCGGCGGTTTCCACGACCACGCCGAGCATCGCCTACACCGGGCTGACTGCGGCGACGGGCTACTCGGTTGACATCGTTCAGAAGGTCGGCGGGGTTTACAGCAACGTCCTGACGACGACGTTCACCACCGACAACACGGGGAGCGGTGGGGGTGAAGAGGCGCACGACACGGTGTCTGCGGTGCTGGCAGGGGCCGGCGCTGTCACGGCAGGCTCTGCGGCGCGGACGCGGGTGCATGCGGCATCTGGCGCGCTGGCAGCTGCAGGCGCTGTCATTGCCGGCGCCGCGGCCAGGTCTCGAGTGCACGCCTCGTCTGGCGTGCTGGCCGGCGCGGGCGGTGCGGTTGTTGGGTCTGCGGAAATCGCACTACCTGCCGGCACGCACTCAGCGGCGGGCACGCTGGCCGGCGCTGGTGCGACGGTGGCTGGCACGGCGACCGTGCTGCATGTGCACGCGGCCACCGGCGTCATGTTCGGCGGCGGTGCGGCGATTGCAGGTACGTCGGCCATTCGGATCATTCACGCAGCATCTGGCGTGCTGGCCGGCGCAGGCGCAATCGTGGCGGCCTCATCCGAGAAGAACCGAATCCTCACCAACGGCCGCCGCGCCGTCTACATGCCCCCACTCAAGAGGACGGTGACACTCATGCGCAGAGCCGAAATCCTCGAAGACATGGATGTCGAAGAAGACGACACCATCCGCTTCGACTTCAGCAACGAGCTCGAAACCGGCGAAACCCTGGTGGACGCCATCGCCGGCGACGCCGTGGTGACGGCGGAGGTCTACAGCGGCACCGACCCGACACCGAGTGCTTTCCTGAGCGGATCTCGTCAGGTCAGCAGCCCCGCGGTGCGCCAGGCCGTGAACAACCCGGTGGCCGGTGTCGTCTACCTGCTTCGCTGCAAGGCCAAGACCAGCACCGACCGCATCTTGGTGCGCGCCGGGTACATCAAGGGCATCAGGGAAGGCACATGAACAGCAGACCGCCACGCATGAGCCGGGCACCGGACGAACTGGGAGGCGACGAAGCCGCCGGACTTCAGCGCAACCGCCGCGAGGTGGACGTGCTGGCCACCATGATGGGCGCAGACAGCCAGCGCATCGACGGCCTCGTGGATGACGTGGGCGCCATCAAGGGCGCCGTCACCAACCTGCACAGCGGCGTCGGCGAACTGAAGGATGGCGTCAACGAACTGCGAGGCGGCATGATTGCCCTGACCAGACTGAGCATTAACCTCGAGCGCCAGGCCGAGGACTACGGCAAGACGCAGACGCAGATGGCCCTCATGGACGGCCGCCTGCGCGTCGCCGAAACCACGCTGGCGTCCGAACTGCCGCCGCTGAAGGAGGCCCGCACCTGGGCCGTGCGCGGCATGCTGACCGTGCTGGGCGTCGTCGGCCTCGCCGTGATTGGCCTGGTGATCGTGAAATGACCCGCCAGAAAGGAAAAACCCCGCAGAGCGATCAACTCTGCGGGGCCGTCCTGCGCACTGTGAGCGGGTGGAACGTCTCGGCATCCCCACCATCCGTGAATCCGGGTCGCATGCCTGCTTCCCTTGTGAGTGCAAGCACTCGCCTTTCGCTCTGTGGCGCGATTGTGCCTCATTTTTGAGCAGCGTCAAATGAGCAAGCCGCGCCCGACAAAGGAAGCCTGGCAGGCCGCGCGCCAGAGGTGGGAAGCCGACCCGTCCGAAACTTTCGAGAGCGTGTCGAAGACGATGGGCGTCTCGCGCGTGGCGGTGTCCAAGAAGGCAAACACCGAGGGGTGGGAGCGAGTTCAGTCTCTGCGCAAGATCGTGGAGAAGGCGCACCTGCAGGCCGACAAAGTTACGCCGCAACTTTCGCAAGTTCCGGGGGCGCCGGCAAAAACCACCGTCGCAGCGGCCATCGACATCCGCGCCGACCTGCTGGAAAGGCATCGCGCCGACTGGAGCCAGCACCGCAACCTGTTCACCCTGGACAGCATCGGCAAGGACTTCGAGAACGGCAAGAAGGCCAAGATCAGCGCCGAAATGCTGACGCTGCGCCAGAAGGGCGAGCGCGCCGCCTACGGCCTGGACGTGGCCGAGCCGGCGCAAAGCGACTTCGATGAGCTCGATGACGCTGAGATCGACAAGCGGATCAATGAACGCCTCAACGCGCAGCGAGCGGCTTGAACTGCTGGCTCTGCTGCAAGAGCGGGAGCGCCGACAGAAGCGCCGCAAGCTGTGGACCTACTTCCCCGACGAGGGCCCGCTGCGCCGCGAGCTCTACCGCCAGCATCTCGAGTTCTTCCGCCTGGGTGCGACGGCACCGACGCGCTGCTTCATGGCCGCCAACCGGGTCGGCAAGACCGAGGGCGGCGGCGGCTACGAAACCACGCTGCACCTGACCGGGCGCTACCCGGATTGGTGGGAGGGCTACCGATTCACCGGCCCGATCGACGCATGGGCGGCCGGCGACACCAACGAGACGGTGCGGGACATCATTCAGGACAAGATGGTGGGCCCGGAGAACGCCTACGGCACCGGCCTGATCCCCGCGGATGACCTGATCCGCACCGTGCGGCGGCAGAACGGCAACGGGGCGCTGGACTTCGTGGAGGTAAAGCACGTCAGCGGCGGCATCAGCCGGCTGGGCTTCAAGAGTTACGAGCAGGGCCGCAAGGCTTTCCAGGGGACCGAGAAGCATCTGGTGTGGCTGGACGAGGAATCCAGCGAAGGCATCCGCGCCGAGTGCGTGATGCGCCTGATGACCACCAACGGGCTGCTGATCGAGACGTTCACGCCGCTGCGGGGCCTGACCCCCATCGTGCTGAAGTACCTGGGCGACGGCGCCGAGGTGCCCGACAACCGCCTGAGCGTCAACGGCGACCGCGCGATGGTCATGGCCGGCTGGGATGACGTTCCGCACCTGAGCACCGAGCAGAAGGCCCGGATGCTGGCTGACACCGAGGTACACCTGATCGAAGCCCGGTCGAAGGGCATCCCGAGCATCGGCAGCGGCGCGATCTACCCGGTGGCCGAGGAACAGATCGTCGTGGACGACTTCGAGATCCCGGCGCACTGGCCGCGCGCCTACGGCCTGGACGTGGGCTGGAACTGCACGGCGGCCGTGTTCGGCGCCATCGACCGCGAGGCGGATTGCCTGTACCTCTACAGCGCGCACTACCAGGGCAAGCAGGAGCCGAGCACGCACGTCGCAGGCATCCGGGCCCGGGGCCAGTGGATACCCGGCGTCATCGACCCGGCCAGCCGTGGCCGCAGCCAGA
>JAUPVD010000250.1 GCA_030917225.1 Pseudomonadota bacterium | reverse complement strand
TTCTCCCGCGATGCACCGAGCGCGTCATCGTGGAACGGCAAACCAAAGCCGGCGGCGCGATGTTCAATGTGACGTGCCGCGTTGACTTCGATCTAGTCAGTACCGAAGACGGCAGCAAGGCCACGGTCTGCACCTATGGCGAAGCAATGGACAGCGCAGACAAGGCGACGAACAAAGCCATGAGCGCGGCGTACAAGTATCTCGCGCTGCTGGTGTTCTGCATCCCGACCGAGGCAACCGCAGACACGGATGCGGATTTCTCGACGCATGAACTTGCCTCTACAAGCATGTCATCTAAGGTGCTCACGGAATGGCTCGAAGCGATCCGCACCTGTCAGCCGCACGCTGTCGCTGGACTCGTTGCCGAAGGCAAGGCCGCGGCTGAAGAAGTGAAAGACCGCGAAGCGTGGATTGCCATCCGCGACGCCGGGAAGATTCGCTCTGAAGCGTTGCAGGCGGGATGAAGCCGCTGCCGAATCTGAGTGACGATGCAGCCATGCTGCTGCGTGGAAAACGCTCTGCGCTCGGCTCGGCTCGCAACGAAGCGGCCCAGGCCCTGCGCGATGCGTCTACGCTGGCGCAGGCGGCAGACTGGGAGCGGCTACCGGATGTGGCAGATCAGGCAATCGCAGCGGCCGAACGGCTCAAGACGCTGGCGGCTATTTGGGAAGAATTGGCATGACTGCATACATGCCAGATCAGAAAGACGCAGGGGCAGTGCTCGGCTTGAGCGATGGGTTAGGCCCCATGTGACCGGAGCATGAAGATGGACGCGAAGCAGCAACGCCGGCACTTGCAGGACTACACGCGAGCCGCCAGACAAATTGAGCTGGCTGAAGTGGCAATCAATGTGCTGGAAGGCATGGACACACGCGAAGCGCTGCGGGCCATCGGAGTGCTGAAGCGCGGACAGCAGAAACAACTGACGCTGCTGGACGCTGCAGCCGCCAAGCTTGGCGCGCCGTATGGGGCCTAACCCCCTGTTCAAGCCGAGCCGTGCCGGCCGGCCGGCTTAACCGGAACGTTAGGCCCCAACGTGGAGAACCGAGATGACAGTGATGGACAACGAAGACCCGGCGCTGCCGGAAACGACCGAAGGCGAAGCATGGTACGACGCCGAGATTGCCCCGGCGCTGGCCGACCTGGCGAAGCGGTGCAACGAGCGCGGCATGTCGTTCATGGCCGTGGTGGAGTACCAGTCCGGCGACCGTGGCGGCACCTACATGCTGACGGAAGACGCCGGGCTTTCCATGCAGATGTTGCAACTGTGTTCGCGTACCGCGCCCAACGTGGACGCCTACATCATGAACCTGAAACGCCACTGCAAGGCAGTCGGCCAGGACATCAGCGGCAGCTTCGTGCTGCGCGGGCTTGGGGCCTAACGTGTCTTCGCCAGACCGTGCAAGCTCTGCACACCACCATGACCTACCGCCAGACCAAACGCGCTGAGGCATCGAGGCGGGCCAAGCAGGGCGCCGCCATAGACGCAGCGATGGCTAGCTCGGCGCCCGATTCCGGCTTGTAGTCTGTCCGAAGTAATACCCTGCCAAGGCTCCTATCACCATGCCGACGATGCCGTTAGCGATAGCGGCTCGCACATCCTCACCGAATGGCGCTCCGAACAGCCCCACAACAGCGCCCACGATGAGGTAGACCAGCGGCACCAAAACCATCGCCACCCAGAATGACGGCGACGTCCAGAATCCGCCGCCTGCTGACCATTCCTTGTCGGCCTTCCGCGCCCCGTCGATCCCGCCGCCGCCGCCCTCGACCAGCTCGAACCAATGCGACTCAATGGCCTTCTCGGCTACAGCCCTAGCGGCTGGATCGCTCGTGACCTTCTCAGCGGCTTCCTGAGCGTTTACGGCACCCGTCGCGGCTTGGACGATCTCCACTGCCATTTCTGCGGCCTTGACGTTTCGCTCGGCGACCTTCGACCCGGAGCCGAAAAGACCGCCTAACTTCGGGATAGCTTCGATGATCGACGGCAGCACAGCCGCCACGATGGCAGGAATAGGCATCTTCTTCTCCGGTTGAGGGTCTAGATCAGGACGCGGCGGGGTTGGCATAGGTTCCGGCCCAAGATGCACCAGCGGATCGGCTTCCAAGAACATCGCCCGCTCCGCCTCGCGCCGGCTCGCCAGGCCAGGAACCACCGTCATAACGCCATTCACACGCGCTTTGTTCCAGCGCAGGAACTCGTCAGCGGCACCGGAGTAGTCCCCGGCGTTCAAGTGGCGCAGCAGCGTAGAACCCTTGAAAGCCCCGGCGCCGATGTTGAAAATCAGCGAACACAGCGCGTCATACTGCTGTTGCGTGAGCGAGACTTGGACGGTTTCAGCAATGCACTGCTCGACCCATGCAAGATCGGACCGTAGGAACTCGTCGGCCTGCGCTTGCGTGATCTGCTGGCCTAGCTCGACGCCTTGCGTATGCCCGACTCCGATGGTCGGGATTCCCGCAACGTCAAGGTAAGCATTGAGCCTGGCCCCCTCGTGGCGCTTGATCGCGTCGATGCCGCGTTGAGAGATTTTCACTTGTCCACCGTGCACGCAAGTCTGTTTTCCAGCAACTTGCTACCCGCGCAGCCACTGAGCATCACCAAGGCCATCATTAGCACCGAGGCCGTCAAAAGGTTCGTCATAGGCAGTCCCTCATGATCGTGAGGCAGATGGAGTATGACATGGATTGGGGTCTCAAAATAACTCTTGACAAACGGTGCATGATGCGCCAATATATAGGCATCGGATGGATGGGCCGTCCGACTACAGGAGAGCGAGATGACACGAACCACCGAGCAGGACTACAGAGCGATCCTCGCGGCCGGCATCAAGGCTGATCCGCACGAAGGCGACGCAAATCAGATGAGCGATTTCGGCGCGGCTTGTTACAACGACAACAGCATTTCCGATCTGCTAGCGATTTTCACAAGCGGCACGGTTGATCAGGTCTCCCTCGATGATTGGTCCCTCACAAACGATGCAGCTCTGTCGGGCGTGGAAGAGGCGCTGGAGACGCGGGCCGCCGACTGGGAATACTGGAACACATGAGCGGCCAACCATCCCACGCCGTCACGCTGGCCCTGGCCTACCTTCGCCGCACCGGCTGCAAGCCCGCGGCTGCGGCTGCACGCTACGCAGTGAACGTATCCAGTGTGCGCCGCGCCATGCACCGATCGCAGTTGTTTGTGCGCGCGCCCGGCAGACCAAAAAAGGGGACGTGATGTTTTCAGCCTATGGGGTTGTAGAGGATGCCGGGTACAAGCACCGCTTGTATTTAGGGCACTTTGAATCCGACCTGTCGGCG
>JAUPVD010000249.1 GCA_030917225.1 Pseudomonadota bacterium | reverse complement strand
GTCATCGCCTGGTTGCCCATGAAATCGGACGTCAGAGCGGCGTCAAACCCGCATCGCGAGCGGCTGAATATCTGTCTGGCCGAAAAACGCCTCACCCTGATCTGGCCCGATCAATGGAGAGAGTGATTATTATGATGGTGGAGGATGCGAAATGACCTATCCCCTGCAACCAACCGAGCGCGACCGCGAGCGATTCCGGGATACGTGCAAGTGCCACCTGACGTTCTGCGATTTTGACAGGCATGGGATCGACGGTGATTACAAAAGTCCGGTGACGGCCGACCTGTTCCGCATCTGGTGGGCGCAGGAACGCGAGCGCCAGTTGCTGCAAAACCTGAATCAGTCGCAGTCCGTTGAGATCCAGCGGCTGATAAACAAGCTGTTCGAGGTGGCGAAATGACGAGACGGCTGCAATTTGGTTTCAGCGAACTGATGGAATTGACGGGGTGATGGCATGGGAAAATATCTGGAAATGCTGGTGCAGCACGCCGATGAAAAGCAAAACAAGCCTGCCGAGGGGAATAAAATGAGCGAAATGGCAACTGTGTTTGGAAAGCAATCTCAGACCATTACCAAGGTCGAGCGCTACGGATGGACGGTGAAAGACTCACCGGGAGAAATGATGCGACTGAGCAAGCACTTGCTACGGGTGCACCCTGCATATCAGCGCCATGCAATTGACTCAAAGGTGAAAATGATTGCATCCGCCTGGTCTTGGCTGGCCTGCGGAACGATCATTATCGGAAAGCGCGGCGGTGAATATTGGGTTATTGATGGACAGCACCGGGTCATGGCCGCTAAGAGCCGGTCTGATATTGACTGCCTGCCGTGCCTGGTATTCGAGACCGGAGGCGTTGAGCAGGAAGCCAGGGGGTTTTTGGATGCAAACACGGGGCGCAAGCCGGTTTCCAGCATAGATAAATTCAGGGCTAGCATTGCCGCTGGTGATGAGGTCGCGATATATGTTGACTCGGTGTTTCGTCGGCTCGGAGTGGTTCCGCGATCCACGGCGACAAGGGCGATGGAAATCAAAAGCGTTGCTTGGGCGATGACTCGTGCTAATGAGAACCGGGATGCCTTTGCGTCTGTAATGGAGTTGGCTGCGGAGCTTTGCCGCGAAATAACGCTGCATGAAATGTTGCTTGATGGCCTGTATTACATCCACACAAGCTCCGGCATTAGTATCAACAACACCAGACTGCGCGACAGGCTGAAACGGGTTGGAGCCGCAAAACTCATTGAATCCGCAAAACGCGCATCCGCATATTACGCGAGAGGTGGCGCAAGAATATGGGCGGAAGGAATGATCTCGGAAATAAACAAAGGGCTAAGAGACAAGATTGTCCTTAAGGGGCTGAATACATGACCGACCGCATCCGCTCCGAGTTTGAACGATGGGCAACAGACCGCGAGTTTCCCGACCTGACGCATAATCTCGGCCGCTACAACCGCGCCGTTGTGCGCTGGATGTGGGAGGCGTGGCAGGCTCAGAATGAGCGCGTAGCTGACAAGGCGGCAGCGCTTGAACGCGCCCACAACCGTCAGACAGGGCTGTTGAAGCAGTGCCACGAGATTGATGCACGCCGAGACGCAGCAGTCGCCCAGGCCGCAGCACTGGCCGCAGAGGTTGAGCGGCTGAACGCAATCATTTCGCGTCTGTCCGTTGAAGGGCAGGACGCGGTGGAGATGTGACGCCTAACGATGGAGCTAAGGCGCCCGCGTAGGGCGAAGCCCGTAGCGGGTCGCCTTGAGCGACCAGTTAGGGCGCTGTTTGAGGAATACACAAATGCTTGAACTGAACCGGATTCACTGCGGCGACAACTGCGACTTGCTGGGCAAGATGCCGCGCGAGTGCGTAGACCTGGTGGTGACGAGCCCGCCCTATGACGATCTGCGCACCTACGGCGGGCATAGCTGGGACTTCTTCGGCGTGGCGTGGCACCTGAAGCGCGTGCTGAAGCCTGGCGGCGTGATCGTGTGGGTGGTGGCCGACGCCACCAAGGACGGCAGCGAGACAGGCAGCAGCATGGAGCAGGCGTTGCACTTCAAGCGGCTGGGGCTGAACCTGCACGACACGATGGTGTGGGCGAAGCCGAACCCACGGCCCACGCAAAGCACGCGATACGAAACCGCTTGGGAGTACGTGTTTGTTCTGGCTGCGGGCAAGCCCAAGACCGTGAACCTGCTGCGCGAGCCTGCGGTAAGCGCTGGCGGCACGCGGACAAAGCACCGCAGCACAGGCGGTGCAGCGCAGGACAACGAAGAAGGCCAGTACACCTACGGCGACACAAAGATTCTGCGCAACGTGTGGGAGATTGGACTCGGCGCCGATGGCGCCGGCCACCCGGCTGCGTACCCGCTTGACCTTGTGACGCGCCACATTGAAACGTGGAGCCTGCCGGGTGAGCTGGTGCTGGACCCATTCAGCGGCAGCGGCACAACAGCCAAGGCAGCGAAGACGCTGGGCCGCCAGTTCATTGGGCTGGAGGTGAACCCGGAATATTGCGCGATAGCCGAGCAACGGCTGGCGCAGGAAGTATTGGCGCTGGCGTGAGGATGCGCCCTAACGCCTGAGTTGTGGGGCGAGCGAAGCGAGTCCCGCACGAACGACGGGTTAGCCCCGGCACCCTTGAGACCGG
>JAUPVD010000020.1 GCA_030917225.1 Pseudomonadota bacterium | reverse complement strand
GTGCTGCAGGAGCGTCAGTTGGAACGCCTCGGGTCGAACCAGTCGATCAAGGTGGCCTGCCGCGTGGTGGCGGCGACCAAGGAAGATCTGTCGGTGCTGGCGCAGGGCGATCGATTCCGCGCCGATCTCTACTACCGCCTCAACGTGGTGACCATCGACCTGCCGCCGCTGCGCGAGCGGCGCGAGGATATTCCGCTGCTGTTCGAGCATTTCCTCGGCCAGGCGGCGGAAAGATATCAGCGCCCCGTGCCGGTGGTCGAGCCGGAAGAGGTTCATCGCCTGATGTCCCATGGCTGGCCCGGTAACGTGCGCGAGCTGCGCAATGCCGCCGACTGCTTTGCCCTCGGACTGCGTCAGGATGTGATGGCGCCGGCCGAAGTGATCGACCGCGGATTGCCGTTGGCCGAGGCGGTGGAGCGTTTCGAACGTTCACTGATTGCCGCCGAACTGAAAAGGCAGGAGGGTAGCCTGGCGCGTACCAGCGAAGCCTTGCGCATTGCCAAAACGACACTGCACGACAAGATCAGGAAATATGGTTTGCAGTCAGCAGGGTGAGGTGTCAGGCAAGCCGCTCCCCATCGACGGAAATTCATAATTATGAATTTCCGTCGGCAGAATCCCTAGTTTTTATGCTATTATTCGCCGGCTAATAAAAGACAAAATCTTTCCCCCGGATACTCGAATGCCCCTGCCGCCCCCCAGTGCCGAGCGCAAGCTGATGCACCTGCGCAGCGTCCAGCTGAACGGGTACAAGCGCGTGGACGGCTGTTGGGATATCGAGGCGCGCATTACCGACACCAAGAATCACGACTACCCGATCTCGTCGAAGGTCATCCCCAAGGGAGACCCGGTGCACGACATGTGGGTGCGCATCACCATCGACCAGCAGATGAATGTGCTTGATGCCTGCGCCAGCAGCGATGCGGCGCCCTATGACATGCATTGCATGTCGATCGCGCCGGACTACGGCAAATACCTCGTCGGAATGAATCTCTTCCACGGCTTTCGCAAGGCTGTGAAGGAGCGCCTTTCCGGCATCCATGGCTGTTCGCACATCACCGAGCTGGTGATGTACCTGCCGACCGCCGCACTACAGACTTTCGCCAGTGACGTGCAGGACAACGCTGATGGTGATGGCTCCGGCCACAAGCCCTTCCAGCTGGATCGCTGCCACGCTCTGGAATCGCATTCGGAAGCGGTTCAGCGCTATTACCCGCGCTGGTATCGCGGCCAGAAAACCGGGTAGGGGCTCAACCTTCGGGCCACGCACCTGCCTTATCGCTCGCAACTTAACTCAAGCAAGGAAAGCGCATGAAGATTCACGAATATCAGGGCAAACAAATCCTGAAGAAATTCGGCGTGACGGTTCCGCGCGGGATTCACTGCACCTCCGTGGATGACGCGGTCAAGGCAGCCGAAACCCTGGGCGGCAAGGTCTGGGTGGTCAAGGCTCAGATTCACGCGGGTGGCCGCGGCAAGGGCGGCGGCGTCAAGGTCGCAACCTCGCTCGAAAAAGTTCGCGAGTACGCCGGCCAGATCCTCGGCATGCAGCTGATCACGCACCAGACCGGCCCGCAAGGCCAGAAGGTTCGTCACCTGCTGATCGAAGAAGGCGCCGACATCAAGCACGAATACTATGTGGCCGCACTGACCGACCGCGCTACCCAGTCCGTGGCCATCATGGCCTCGTACGAAGGCGGCATGGACATCGAGGAAGTCGCGCACAAGACCCCGGAAAAAATCGTCAAGGTCTTCGTGAACCCGCTGGTCGGCCTGACCGACGAGCAGGGGCTGACGCTGGCCAAGGGCATGGGCATGAACGAAGCCTCGATTCCGCAGTGTGTCGATACGCTGAAGAAGCTGTACACCTGCTACATGGAAACCGATGCTTCGCTGGCTGAAATCAACCCGCTGATCCACGAAGGCGACGGCACGGTCAAGGCGCTCGACGCCAAGTTCAACTTCGACTCCAACGCCCTCTACCGTCAGGAAGAGATCGTCGCCATGCGCGACCTGGACGAAGAAGACGCTGACGAAATCGAAGCTTCCAAGTTCGACCTCGCCTACATCTCGCTCGACGGCAACATCGGCTGTCTGGTGAACGGTGCCGGCCTGGCCATGGCCACCATGGACACGATCAAGCTGTTCGGCGCCGAGCCGGCCAACTTCCTCGACGTCGGCGGCGGTGCCACGACCGAGAAGGTCACCGAAGCCTTCAAGATCATGCTCAAGAACCCCAAGGTCAAGGGCATCCTGGTCAACATCTTCGGCGGCATCATGAAGTGCGACACGATCGCTACCGGTGTTGTCGCCGCTGCGCGTGAAACGCACCTCAGCGTGCCGCTGGTCGTGCGCATGAAGGGTACCAACGAAGATCTGGGCAAGCAGATTCTCAAGGATTCCGGTCTGCCGATCATCTCCGCCGATTCGATGGCCGAAGCCGCCACCAAAATCGTCGCCGCGGTCAAATAACGGAAACCCAAGGAGCTATTGAATGTCCATTTTCATCAACAAAGACACCAAGATCATCACCCAGGGTATCACCGGCAAAACCGGCCAGTTCCACACGGAAAAGTGCCAGGAATACGCCAACGGCAAGAACTGCTTTGTTGCCGGCGTGAACCCGAAGAAAGCCGGTGAAGATTTCGAAGGCATTCCGATCTACGCCAGCGTCAAGGAAGCAGCCCAGCAGACAGGCGCAACCGTCAG
>JAUPVD010000248.1 GCA_030917225.1 Pseudomonadota bacterium | reverse complement strand
TTGCCCGATCTCGGCGTGGTCCAACCCGAGCACCCGGCGCTCGGCAAACAGCCAGCAATCACCGGTTTCGGCCCTGTCTTTTGCCACCGCCGCGATGTGCGCGGGGAAGCAGCTGGCCAGTGCCAATCGGCCGATGTCGTGCATTAGCCCGGCGGTGAACGCATTGCCGTCATTCAGCCGACGTTTCCTGGCGATCGCCTTGGCACAGAGACCGACGGCGATGCTGTGCCGCCAGAAAAGGTGCATATTGTAAGTCTGCACGCTCGCTGCGCCGCCGCTGCCCTTTGGCGCGAATACATCGGTAATTGCTGCGGCTGTGGCCAGTGTGCGCACCCCATGCAGGCCAAGCACGACAATGGCGTCGCCGATCGAATCGACCTTGCCTTGCAGCCCGTAAAACGAAGAATTCGCCACGCGCAGCACCTTGGCCGTCAAGGCCTGGTCACGTGCCAGTTTGCCGGCCAGCTCGCGGGTATCGGCATCATCGTTATCCATCGACTGCAGCAGCTCGATAACCACCGTCGGCAGCGAGGGTAGATTGCGCACCCCCTTGAGCACCGTGTCGCGATCAAGCTGCATCGAGGTCTCCCCGCCTGTTCCGTCGCTCATTGCGCGGCCCTCTTCATCAAGGCTTCATCGGTACCCTGCGGCATCACCACCAGCAGCCGACCGCGTGAGCGCGACTGGCTGCCCATGCGTCGGCACAGCACGATGCGCAAGCCTGCGCTGGTCTGCCATGAAAAATCGCCGCCCAGCCCCTCCGCCAGTCGGGCGATGAATTCCGGTGGCAGACGGTGCGCAGCAGATTCGCCGAGCAAGGTATCGCCGTCGCCGAGCAAGGCATCGGCCTCAGGGTTGGAGAAGACCATCATCCCCTCATCGTCGATGCCGACGATGGGCAGCGGCATGCAATGCAGGATCTCGCGGGCGATGTCCAGCGAGGCTTCGTCGAGTGCCAGCCGATGCTGTTTTTCCACCAGCAGCGCTTGCAATTCCGTGTTGGCCCGTGCCAGTTCGGTGGATAGTCGGCGGTTGTCGTCGCCCAGCTCTTTCTGGCGGAAAGCCTCGGCGATGTTGGCGCGAATCAGCTCGTCATCCCAGGGCTTGGTGAGAAACTTGTAGATCGCCCCTTCGTTGATGGCGTCGGTGATCGATTGCAACTCTGTGTAGCCCGACAGCACGATACGTATGGTGTCCGGGTGTGTCACCTTGGCCTGCCGCAGAAACTCGACACCGGTCATGTTCGGCATGCGCTGGTCGGAAACGATCACATCGACGGGGTGGGCCGCCAGCAATTCCAGCCCCTCCTGGCCGCTGCCGGCGGTCAGTATCTGGTAGCCCTCGCGGCGCAACACCCGGCGCATGGCGGCGAGGATGTTCTCCTCGTCGTCCACCAGCAGGATGGTGCGCGTGCGCGTTGCCGCCGTTGTTGCTGTTACCGCTTCGATGGCGGCCAATTCTGCAGTCATGGTGCCTCCCTTTTTTCACTTTCAGCCTTGTCGGCTGGCGGTCCGTCTTTAGGCAGGCAGATACGGAAACAGCTGCCCTTGCCTGGCGCGCTTTCCAGTTCGATCCGGCCGCCGTGTTTTTGCACGATGCCCCAGGCCATCGATAGTCCTAATCCCGTACCTTGACCGATCGGCTTGGTCGTGAAAAAAGGATCGAAGATGCGTTGCTGATGTTCGGTCGAGATGCCGCAGCCGTCGTCCTCGACTTCGATCCAGACTTCGTTATCCGCGCTGCCGGTGCGTACCGTGATCACGCCATGTCCGTTGATCGCTTGCGCGGCGTTGGTCAGCAGGTTCATGAAAACCTGGTTGATCTGTCCGGCGTTGCAGACCACGGGTGGAATGTCATTGAACTCGCGCCGCAGTTCAGCCTTCTGGCGCAATTCGTTCCAGACGATATTGACCGTGCTTTCCAGCCCGGCGCGCAGGTCAACCTTCTGCCATGCAGACTGGTCGACGTGCGAAAAAGTCTTCAGATCCTGCACGATATTCCTGACCCGCGAGAGGCCGTCGCGCGATTCGGCCAGTAGCGACTTGGCATCCTCACGCACGAAAGCAATTTCCCGCTCTGACTTGGCCGCACGCACTGCCGCGATGGCCTGCGGATCGCGGGCGATCAGCGGCTCGACCGCGGCGTAGGCGTCAAGCACGGCAAAGGTGTCGTCAAGGTACTCGCCCAGGGTGCCGAGGTTGGAATTGACGAAGCCGATGGGGTTGTTGATCTCGTGCGCCACGCCGGCGGCGAGCTGGCCGATCGAGGCCAGCTTCTCGCTCTCGAGCAGCCGTGAGCGGGTTTCATCGAGCTGGAAGTTGGCGGCCGCCAGAAGATCGCGTTCCTGCACTAGCGCTTCGTTTGCCGATTCAAGCGCCTGCGTGCGTTCGCGCACACGGGTGTCGAGGCTACGGTTCGTGTCGCGCAATTGCGTGTTCATCTTGGTCAGCGTCTCGTAGAGCTTGTGCAGTGCGCCGAGCAGGATGTCCTCGGTAGTGCTTGGCAACGGGGGTGAAGTAAGTTCAGGCGGCGGCGCTGGTACTGGCCGGTTCGGTGAATTCGCCAGCACCCGGCGCGCCAGCGCATGGTCGTCGCCAAGGATATGGAAGATCAGCCATGAAGACAGGTAGCCATGCAGCAGGGCGGCGACTTCCGCCGGAGCGCCGGTCAGGTCGCTGACGAAGTTGTCCAGTTGGGCAACGAAATCGAGGTGCGCTTCCTGATGGATGGCCTGTGCCTCAGGCGCGATACCGGCACTTTCCCACACCCCTTCCTCGGTCCGGAAATGGTAGCCAGCGTAGGCTCTGGCTTCGGCGACAATCTCCAGCAACAGGTCGGCGTTGCCGTTGATCAGCACCTCTCCCAGCCGGTTGATCAGTTCAACCAGCCGCTGATGCTGGCCGTCGATGATGGCAATGCCGCACTCGAAGCGCGGCCCCCAGGTAAAGGCCTCGAAAGTCATGCGCTGTCCTCCCCCGATGGCGCGGCCGGAGATTTGCCGGCCCGGTGTCCGTGTGTGACAAAGGCCTCACGGATCACCTCGCGCAGTTCGTGATCGTCCCAGGGCTTGGTGACAAATTTGTAAATGGCGCCACGGTTGATGGCGTCGGTCAGCGAGGCCAGTTCGGTATAGCCGGAGAGCACGATGCGCATGGTCTCCGGGTAAAGCGATTTGACCCGGCTGAGGAACTCCGAGCCGCTCATGATCGGCATGCGCTGGTCGGAAACGATGACCTGCACGTCGTTCAGTGCCAGTAATTCCAGCCCCTCGGCCGCTGAGCCGGCGGTAAGGATGCGGTAGCCGCTGCGGCGGAGCAGCCGTTTCAACGAGTTGAGGATATCCGGTTCATCATCGACCAGCAGCAGTGTGCGTTCTTCCCGGCCACTGCTCTCGGTGAGCACGGCCAGCGCACGCGGGTCGCGCACGTAGGCCGCCAGCTCGGCCGCGGGAAGCGGCTGGCGGAAGAGATAGCCCTGAATTTCGTCGCACAGATGCGCGCGCAGATAACGCATCTGGCTTTCGTCCTCGACGCCTTCGGCAATGACCTGCAGCCCGAGGCTGTGGGCCATGGCGATGACGGCAACGGCGATGACCGCATCGTCCGGCTCGCTGACAATGTTTTGCACAAAGGAGCGATCGATTTTCAGCACATCGAAGGGGAAGCGCTTGAGGTAACCGAGGCTCGAATAACCGGTGCCGAAATCGTCCATGGCCAGCCGGATGCCCATTTTCTTCAGGCGTTTCAGGAAATCCGCCGCGGCTTCGGGGTTGTCCATAACCAGGGATTCGGTGACTTCCAGCTCCAGCCAGCAGGGATCCAGCCCGGTCTCGGCCAGCACGCGTGCCACCTGTTCAACGAGATCGTCCTGCCGGAATTGCAGCGGTGACAGATTCACCGCCACGCGCATCGCTGGCAGCCCTTCTTTCTGCCAGCGCACGGCTTGCTGGCACGCTTCGCGCAAGACCCACGCGCCGATCGGCACGATCAGGCCACTTTGCTCGGCCAGCGGGATGAACTGCACCGGCGGCACCAGGCCACGCTCCGGGTGCTGCCAGCGAATCAGCGCCTCAACGCCGGTAATGTGGCCAGAATAGAGATCGGCCTTGGGCTGGTAATAGAGCACCAGTTCGTTGCGTTCGATGGCGTGGCGCAAATCCTTTTCCAGCGATACCTGCTGCTGCGAGCGCTGGCCCATCGCCGGTGCGAAACAGCGAAAGGCGTTGCGACCGCTTTCCTTGACCTCGTACATGGCGATATCGGCCTGGCGCAGCAGATTTTCCGGGTCGCTGGCATTGAGCGGATAAATGGCAGCGCCGATGCTCGGCGTAATCGAAATCTCCTCGCCGTCGAGGTCAAACGGGGCAGACAGTTGCTCGATCAGCATCTGTCCGGTTCGCGGCACATCGAGTTCGTTCTCCAGGTCGGTGAGCAGCAGCACGAACTCGTCGCCGCCCAACCGCGCCAGTGTGTCGCTTTCCAGCGCCAGCCCGTTCAGCCGGCTGGCAACCATGTGCAACAGCACGTCGCCGGCGCCGTGGCCGAGGGTGTCGTTGACTTCCTTGAAACGGTCAAGGTCGATCAGCAGCAGGGCGACCAGCCGGCCGTCGCGATCGGCGCGGGCGATCGCCTGGCGTAGCCGGTCGTTAAGCAGCGTGCGGTTGGCCAGCCCGGTCAGCGGGTCATGCATGGCCAGGTGCGCCAGCTGTCCCTCACGCAGGATGCGCTCGCTGACATCGGCAATGACGCTGACGTAGTGGGTCGTTTCTTCTTGCGCGTTGCGTATCGGGGCCACGTGCAGTTCGTTCCAGAAGGCCCGACCATCCTTGCGGAAGCAGCGCAACACGGCTTGGCCAGTGGTACGCCCGCGCAATGCATGGCGTATGGTTTCCATCTCCGGCTGCTGCAGTTCGTCAGCGACCAGAATGCGGCCGTTCTTGCCGATGACTTCG
>JAUPVD010000247.1 GCA_030917225.1 Pseudomonadota bacterium | reverse complement strand
GGCCACTACTACAAGCTCTACATGGCGCAGGCGCGGAACGTCGATGCCGAGGACGAACTGCCGCTCCTGAACGCGCCGCAGAAGGAGCACGCCTGATGAACTTCGCCCTCATCCGCAACCCCTTCGGCCGACTCGTCTTCACCGCCGCCGACGGCGAGGTGCATGAATCGGTGGTGCCGGTGCGCGCTTTCCCGATCGGCGCCCCCGACGACGGCATCGCGCTGGTCAGCGGCGAAGGCCGCGAACTCGTCTGGATCGACCGCCTCGACACGCTGCCGGCCGCAACCGCCGCGCTGATCCGCGAGGAACTGGAAAGCCGCGAGTTCGTACCGCTCGTCCGCCGCATCCGCAGCGTCTCCAGCTTTGCCTGCCCGAGCACCTGGGAAATCGATACCGACCGTGGCGACGCCCGGCTGGTGCTGAAGGGCGAAGAAGACATCCGCCGCCTGGACCGCGAAAAACTGCTGATCGCCGACACCCACGGCATCCAGTTCCTGGTCCGCGACATCCAGGCCCTGGACCGCGCCAGCCGCAAGATCCTGGACCGCTTCCTTTAAATGGGCTTCCGGGTAAACTCTTGGCATTCTCAAACGTTAATCGCCAATAGACGGAGTTTTTCGTGAATCCTGTTGAACCGCGAGAAGCAATGATTGAACCGGAAACCGAACATGCCATCCGTACGTTCCTCGCCCGTATTTCCGGCGAGGCGGACGTTGTCGACGTGCTGCTGTTCGGCAGTCGCGCAAGACACCACCATCGCCCCGAAAGCGATGCCGACGTGGCCGTCCTGTTGCGAGGCAAGCATGGCAAGCGCCTTGATGCTGCACTAAGGTTTGCCGACGCTGCCTTCGACGTCATGCTGGAAACCGGCATCCTGATCGAGGCTGTTCCGCTGTGGGAAGACGAGTGGGCCGCACCGGAAACTTTCGCCAACCCTTCGTTCATTGCCAACATCCAGCGCGAGGGCGTGCGGCTTTGATCCCTGCCGATCACATGCAAAAAGCCAGTCACGCCCTTGCGTCCTCGCGCCTGTCTCCCTCCGAATAATGAATTTCCCGTAGATCGCAACCTGACACCACTCCATGACCAAAAAAGACATTGTTTTCCGCAAGATCGTGCCCCTGCGCGGTCCGAACATCTGGACCTATCGCCCGGTGCTGGAAGCCTGGGTCGATATCGGCGAACTCGAGGATTTCCCCTCGAACAAGATCCCCGGCTACTACGAGCGCCTCTCGGCGATGCTGCCGTCGCTGATCGAGCACCGCTGCAGCTACGAAGAACGCGGCGGTTTCCTGCGCCGGGTCGAGGAAGGCACCTGGCCGGCCCACATCCTCGAACACGTCACGCTGGAACTGCAGAACCTGGCCGGTTTGCCCGGTGGCTTCGGCAAGGCGCGCGAGATGTCGGAGCGCGGCGTGTACAAAGTCATCGTTCGCGCCTGGCAGGAAGATGTGACCCGTTCGGCACTTTCCGAAGCGCGTGAGCTGATCATGGCGGCGATGGAAGACCGCCCCTTCGATGTCGATGCCGCCATCGAGCGCCTCTCCGACATGGTCGACTCGCTGTGCCTCGGCCCGTCAACGGCCAGCATCGTCGATGCCGCCGACGACCGCGACATTCCGGCGATCCGCCTGCTCGACGACGGCAACCTGGTGCAGCTCGGCTACGGCGCTGCCATGCGTCGCATCTGGACCGCCGAAACCGACCGCACTAGCGCCATCGCCGAAGGCATCTCGCGCGACAAGGACCTGACCAAGTCGCTGCTGCAATCCTGCGGCGTGCCGATCCCGGAAGGCCGCGCCGTCGACAGCCCGGAAGATGCCTGGGATGCGGCCGAGGACATCGGCCTGCCGGTCGTCGTCAAGCCGGTAGATGGCAACCATGGTCGCGGCGTCTTCATCGATCTGAAGACGAAGGAAGAAGTCGAGATGGCCTACAAGGTCGCCGTCGACGAAGGCAGCGGCGTGCTGGTCGAGCGTTCCATTCCCGGCACCGAGCACCGCCTGTTGGTCGTTGGCGGCAAACTGGTCGCCGCCAACCGTGGCGACATGGTAGTGGTCACCGGCGACGGCAAATCAACCGTGCAGGAACTGCTTGCCAGCCAGATCAATACCGATCCGCGTCGAGGCCCGACCGAGAAGCATCCGCTCTCCATCATCCGCATCGACTCCGCCGCGCGCATCGAACTCTCGCGTCAGGGGCTGGAAGCCGAATCGATCCCGGCCGAAGGCCGCGAAGTACTGGTACAGCGTAATGCCAACCACGCCTTCGACGTCACCGACGAAGTGCATCCGGAAACCGCAGCCGCCGCCTCGCTGGCCGCGCGCATCGTCGGGCTGGACATCGCCGGCATCGACCTCGTGGCGCTCGATATCTCGAAGCCGCTGGCCGAACAGGGCGGTGCGATTGTCGAAGTGAATGCCGGCCCCAGCCTGCTGATGCACCTCAAGCCCGGCGTCGGCAAGCCGCGCCCGGTCGGCCAGGCCATCGTCGAGCACCTGTTCCCGAAGGAGACGAGTGGCCGCATCCCGGTTGTCGGCATCACCGGCTCGCAGGGCAAGACCGCCGTGGCCAACCTGCTTGGACACCTGCTGCAACTCACCGGCAAGCATGTCGGCGTCGCCTGTAGCGACGGGCTGTTCCTCGGCCGCCGGCAGGTCGAAACGCGCAACTGCGCCAACTGGAAATCGGCCCGTCGCCTGCTCATGGCGCGTGCCGTCGAAGCTGCCGTGCTGGAAAACGGTGCCGCCACGATCTTTGGCGAAGGGC
>JAUPVD010000246.1 GCA_030917225.1 Pseudomonadota bacterium | reverse complement strand
GTTGGCCGAGACCTCGGCGGGGTTGTGGACGCCATAGGATTGTGCGGTTTCCGGCAGGACCTGCATCAGGCCGACAGCCCCTTTTGGGGAAACGGCTGCCGGGCGATAGGCCGATTCGACGGCGACAACCGCATGCACGAGTTCCGGGTCCAGCCCGGACTGGCGTGCCGCCGAGGCAATCTGGGCTGCGTACGGGCGCTGGTCGTCCGGCTTGGCAAGGCGGTAACGATCATCCATCTGGTAGGCGGATCGCTGATGCGGCTGCGACATCGTCGTCATCGTCGCCGTCGACACTGTCGGCGACAGGCGATAAGGGGAAGGGAGCGTGCCGACCGCGCAGGCGATGTCAGCTCCTGCGGCGAGGCAGAGCAGGGCGATCAGGCGGGGGCGGATTCTGGCAGTCACGCGCTCAACGAAACACGGAGCCTTGCCGGCTCCCCGCTGCGTCTGTTCGGGATCTGTTCAGGACTGCGAGGACTGCGTCTTGCGGCGACGCACGATGGTGCCCATCACGCCGAGCCCGGCCAGCAGCAGGGCGTAGTTTTCCGGTTCCGGCACGGCCAGTACGGAGACCTTGATGATCATGTCGTCGTAGTCCCTGTCGCCTGTCCAGTTGTCGTTGAAGAAGATCAGCGCGCTCTTCTTGTCGCTGGACAGTGCGATGCCGGTAGCGCCGCTGCCGTTGGAGAACAGGGAGCCAAGTCCGTTGGAGATGAAACCGTAGTTCAGGCTGCCGGCACCGATGTTGTTGAAGCTGATCGAGGTGCCGAGATTCCCGAACGAACCGGTGATCTGTTGGCCATCAGCGCCATAGCTGGTGACGAAGGACTGGAAGAGGTTGGTGTAGCTGGCTTCCTTGCCGACGTAGGTGTAGGTGACGTTGGCCAGCGTGTCCAGCGACAGGCTGCTGCCGAGCTGCATGTGCGTCAGATCAAAACCGGCTGCGCTGAAACCGGCGGCCCAGTTCGGGTTGAAGTCGGCACCTACGGCGCTGTTGGTGCCGCCGGCAAAAGACAGGGTAGCGGTGCTTGCCTGAACTGCCGGGGAGAGCAATGCAGCGCAAATTCCGGCGGCGGCAACGATGTGGCTAATGAGTTTCATGGCGGGGATTCTTCCAATCTGGATATATGCCGCGATTGTCTCGTAACCCTCCATCATCACCAATGATCCGAACGGGCCATTGGCTGCCTGCAGCAATCCTTTTCGTTAGTTCTTTTGTACCAAGGACGTTCAAGCCGCCTGCTTGCAGTGCGTTTCCCTGACAAAAAGGATCAGCACCAGCGACAGCGCAATGCAGGCAAAGATCAGGCTGAATCCGGCCTGATAGGCGGTGGCGTCGTAGACCCGCGCACCGCCGACGGTGCTGCCCAGCCAGTTGCGGTCGAGAAGCCAGCCCACCCCCGGCTGCAGGAACATGCCGCCCATCAGCGGGCCCATGTTGCAGACACCCGAGGCCGTACCCATCAGCCGCGCCGGCACCGATTCCTTGGCAAAGGCAAAACCGATGATCAGGTTGCCGCAGGCAAAACCCGACACGATGAGTACGCCCGTCAGGGCCCAGATTGGTAGCGGCACGAAAATGATGATGCCCCAGCCGATCAGCGCAACCACGGTCGTGATCACGTAAAGCGGCTTCCTTTTCCCCATGCGCTCGGAAAGCGCCCCGAAGATCGGCCCGCCAAGCGCCCAGGCGATCAGCAACGACGAGGTGATCGCCGCTGCCGTCTTGGTGTCCAGGCCGTGCACCTGTTTCAGGTAGGGCACACCCCACAGACCGGCGAAGGTCAGCACCGAGCCGGCAATGCCGATCGGTACAAGAACGAGAATCCAGGTATTGCGATAGGAAAGTACCTGCACCAACCCGTGCCAGACCGACGCGTGGTGTGCGGCGTGTGCCGCCGGCGCTGGCGCATGGCTGATGTAGCCGCGTTCACTCGGATCGTCGCGCACGAACAGCCAGATGGCGATGCACAGGGCGGCAGTAACCATGGCTGTGACCATCATCACCGGCCGCCAGCCGAAGGATTCGACGAGCAGGCGCAAGGGCACGCCGGCAACGACACCTCCGCAGACGCCGCAGAAGAGCGCAATGCCGGAGGCCAGGGCGAACTGCTCCGGCCTGAACCAGCGCGTCGCCAGTTTCAGCATCGAAACGAAGGCCACTGCGACCGACGCACCGATCAGCAGACGCCCGGCGTTGGCCCAGAAGATGGTTGGCGCGAAGGCAAACAGTGCCGTGCCAAGCGCCGCAATACCGGCACCGAGGGTCAGCAGGCGGCGCGGACCCCAGCGATCGGCGATGATGCCGGTGGGAATCTGCATCGCCACGTAGGAATAGAAGTAGAAAGCCGAGAGGTTGCCGAGGGCTGCCGCGCCGAGAGAAAAATCGGCCATCAGCCGATCGGTGATGACCGCCGGCGCGACACGCTGGTAGAAGCCGATCAGGTAAAGCAGGGCGCCCAACCCCCAGATGCTCCAGGCCAGTGCCGCCGGCGGATAGGCCCGCCCCTGCGCGCTCAACTCTGCTCCCACGGCAGGCCGTCGACGCGCCAGCCATTCAGGGTATTGCGGTGCATGTTCTCGTCGCGATCGCCTTCGAAACCGGTGAGCACGTTGATCACATCCTTGAACCCAGCCGCTTCGAGCGCTTCCGCCGCCTCTACCGAACGGCGGCCGCTGCGGCAGATGATCGCCACCGGCCGCTCGTGGTCGCTGTCCGCCTGGCGCGCCACCTCGGCGACGAAATGCGGGTTCACTTCCCAGTCCTCGCCGTCGTTCCAGGCGACGTGAATGGCGCCAACCGGATGACCGACGAAGTAGTACTCGATGGTGCTGCGGCAATCGATGAAGACTGCCTGCGGGTTCTGC
>JAUPVD010000245.1 GCA_030917225.1 Pseudomonadota bacterium | reverse complement strand
CTATCTGGAAGCGGTCGGGCCCCATGAAAATTTTTACCGTGATCTGAAGCAAACCTGACGCATGGCATCGGAATTCGAGCTGATCTCGCGGCATTTCAGCCGCGCCACCCCCTCCGCAATCCTCGGCCCCGGCGACGATTGCGCGCTGGTCGCCCCGGCACCGGGCATGGAACTGGCGCTGACCACCGACATGCTGGTCGAGGGCACGCATTTCCTGCCTGACACCGACCCCGGCCAGCTCGGCTGGAAGACACTGGCGGTCAATCTCTCCGACCTCGCCGCGATGGGCGCCACTCCGCGCTGGGTGCTGCTCGCCGGCGCCCTGCCTAATGCCGACGAAGCGTGGATCGCCGCCTTCGCCGACGGCTTCTTCAGGTGCGCGAAACGCTACGGCGCTGAAGTCATCGGCGGCGACACCACGCGCGGCCCACGCAACCTGTGCGTCACCGCCATCGGCGAACTGCCAGCCGGCAGCGCGCTGCGCCGCGATGGCGCCCGACTCGACGATGACATCTGGGTCTCCGGGCAACCAGGGCTGGCCGCCCTCGGCCTCGCCCACCTGCAGGGCAAAACTACGCTGCCGGAAGCGCTAGCCAGGCGCTGCGTGATGGCTCTGCAGCGGCCGCTGCCACGCATCGAACTCGGCCTGCGCCTGCGTGGCATCGCCACCAGCGCCATCGACGTTTCCGATGGCCTGCTCGCCGACCTCGGCCATATCCTCGAACGCTCCGGGCTGGCCGCCGACCTGTTCGAAGGCCAGTTCCCGCTGATCCCGCCGGGCAGCGTGCCCAGGCTGGCGCGCGAAGCGCAGCTCGGCGGCGGCGACGACTACGAACTGTGCTTCACCACCCCGATCGCCGCCCGCCAGCAGGTGGTCATGCTCGCCGCCGAACTCGACCTGCCGCTCTGGCGCATCGGCTACACTGTGTCGGCAGCCACTGAAAGCGGGCGTCCAATCGCCGACATCCGGCTGATCGACGCCGATGGCCAGCCGCTGCCCATCCCGAAAAAAGGTTTCGACCACTTTGATTAAGAAATCGACCCCGCCGCCCGCCAGCTTCCTCTTCTCGCACCCGGCGCACCTGTTCGCCTGCGGCTTCGGCAGCGGTCTTTCGCCGTGGGCGCCGGGCACCATCGGCACGCTCTTCGCATGGGCCTCCTACCTGCTGCTGCGCCCGTGGTTCGACGACCTCGGCTTCATCCTGCTGCTGATCACCGGCTATATCGGCGGCGTACTGGCCTGCCACCGCACCGGCCGCGATCTCGGCGAACCCGACCATGGCAGCATCGTCTGGGACGAGATCGTGCCCTTCTGGGGCGTGCTCTTCTTCTGCCCGGAAGGCCTGCTCTGGCAAACCGCCGCCTTCTTCCTGTTCCGCTTCTTCGACATCGTCAAGCCACCCCCAGCCTGCAACTTCGACCGCATCAAGAACGGTTTCGGGGTGATGACCGACGATGTGTTTGCGGCGGCCTATGCGGTGCTGTGTTTGGCGTTGCTGAAATTTATCCTGAGCTGACATGAACAGACAGTGGATTTTGTTTCTGGTGTTGAGCGTACTTGCGCGGTCAGCAATCGGCGCCTGTTTGCCATCACATAATCTGAAAGTCACGGTCAACATCAGAAGCTGCACCGCAGTTACATTTCACAGTCGCAGCTTCAAAAACGAACCGGTTAACGTAGAGGATATTCCGGGAACGTTATTAGAAGTTCAAACACGCCGTATCGAATTGCTCCCGCACGCATACGCCGGCGCCACAGACCCTGTCTGGCTTCGAGACTATTTTCGCTCCGAAACGTGGGTTCCTGTTTTTGTACCCGAAGCCGCAGAGCTCATCTGCAATGATGTACGCTCGAAGAGATTCGAGCGAATCATCGTGCCAATTCGGACGTGCTGCGACACCCACCCAACAAAAGGGATTTGTTCTGTTCCACCGGCAATCATCAGGGTTACGCTGGAACCAATTGCTGTAGAAAATTAATGGATAGTTGCTCGTTTAAAGCTATGCCGTCTTCACCAATTGATGATCTCGCCGCCAAAATCGGCGCATGCCTCCTCGAACGCGGCGAAGTCTTGGCCACCGCCGAGTCCTGCACCGGCGGCTGGGTGTCGCAGGTCATCACTGCCATCGCCGGCAGTTCCAACTGGTTCGACCGCGGCTTCGTCACTTATTCGAACGCCGCCAAGGCCGACATGCTCGGCGTCAGCAAGAAGACCATCGTCCGCCACGGCGCGGTCAGCGAACAAGTGGTGATCGAAATGGCCCAGGGCGCGCTGCAGCACAGCCGGGCGCAGTGGGCGCTGGCCATTTCCGGCGTCGCCGGCCCCGCCGGCGGCACGCCGGAAAAACCGGTCGGCACCGTCTGCTTTGCCTGGGCCAGCAGCCACGGCCTGAGTGAATGCGAAACCTGCCATTTCCCGGGCGACCGGGAAGCCGTTCGCCGCGCCTCGGTCGAACACGCCCTGCAGGGCCTGCTCCAGCGCTTTACCCCCCTCCTCGCCTGACGCTTCACCCAACCCCGCACAGTCTCAAACGCAGCGCCACTTTCGCCATTCTGCGAAATTCCTCATGGCACAAGGCATAAAGCCATAGACAAGTACAAATTACTGTATATAATCACAGCAACGGTGCCGGAAAGACCCTCTGGTCTAAGCGGCAATCCCAGTAACCACAAGGCTCAGAGGAGATTTCATGGACGACAACAAGGCAAAGGCACTGGCCGCAGCACTGGCCCAGATCGAGAAGCAGTTCGGCAAGGGTTCGATCATGAAGATGGGCGAAGGCGCCATCGAAAGCGATCTGCAGGTCGTTTCCACCGGCTCGCTCGGGCTCGACATCGCGCTCGGCATCGGCGGTCTGCCGCGTGGCCGTGTCGTCGAGATTTACGGTCCGGAATCCTCCGGCAAGACTACGCTGACCCTGCAGGTCATCGCCGAAATGCAGAAGCTGGGCGGTACCGCAGCTTTCATCGATGCCGAACACGCGCTCGACCCGACCTATGCGCAGAAACTCGGCGTCAATATGGCCGATCTGCTCATTTCGCAACCGGATACCGGCGAACAGGCGCTTGAAATCGCCGACATGCTGGTCCGTTCGGCCAGCGTTGACGTGGTGGTCATCGACTCGGTGGCCGCATTGGTGCCGAAGGCCGAAATCGAGGGCGAGATGGGCGATTCGCTGCCCGGCCTGCAGGCCCGCCTGATGAGCCAGGCGCTGCGCAAGCTCACCGCCAACATCAAGAAAACCAACACGCTGGTCATCTTCATCAACCAGATCCGCATGAAGATCGGCGTCATGTTCGGCTCACCGGAAACCACCACCGGCGGCAACGCACTGAAGTTCTACGCTTCGGTCCGTCTCGACATCCGCCGCATCGGCTCGATCAAGAAGGGCGACGAGGTGATCGGCAACGAAACGCGGGTGAAGGTCGTCAAGAACAAGGTGTCCCCGCCGTTCCGTGAAGCCATTTTCGACATCCTCTACGGCGAAGGCACTTCGCGCGAGGGCGAGATCATCGAACTCGGCGTCATCCACAAGCTGGTCGATAAATCCGGCGCCTGGTACGCCTACAAGGGCGAGAAGATCGGCCAAGGCAAGGACAATGCCCGGGAATTCCTCAAGGCCAATCCGGCCATCGCCGAGGAAATCGAAGCCGGCGTCCGCGCCGCAGTCGGCGTCGCCCTGCCGGGGCCACTCGTCGCTGAGGCATGAGTGAAACCCTGCGCCAGCGTGCCCTGCGGCTGCTGGCGCAGCGGGAGCACGCTCGCGCCGAACTGAAGCGGAAGCTCGCCCGCCACGCCGAAGCAGACGGACATTCCGAGGAGCAACTCGAAGCGCTGCTGGATGATCTGGTGGCGCGGCGCTTGCTTTCCGACGCCCGCTATGCGGAAATGCGGGTGTCGGTGCGTGGCAGACGTTACGGCAACGCCCGCCTGAGTCATGAACTACGCCAGACGGGCGTGGCGGCCGAAACCGCTGCCGAGGCCATGACCAATGCCGGCGATGAGTTGGCGCGTGCCCAAGTGGTATGGGCGCGCAAATTCGACTCACCGCCCAACGATGCGGCGGAACGGGCCAGGCAGGTGCGTTTTATGATGAACCGGGGTTTTTCCTCAGATACGATTCGGCGCCTGCTGCGAGGCGAAGGGTCCGCAGCAGCAGAACTGGAAGAAGAATAGAAAAATGCAGGATCAGGCAAGAAGCACCCTTTCCGCTCACAACCTAAACAAGAGCTACAAGAAACGCACCGTCGTCCACGACGTGTCGTTCGAAGTAGGCAGCGGCGATGTCATCGGCCTGCTCGGCCCGAACGGTGCCGGCAAGACCACCACCTTCTACATGATTGTCGGCCTGGTCGCCGCCGATGGCGGCGAGGTGTTCATGGACGATACGAAGCTGACACACCTGCCGATCCACCGCCGTGCGCACATGGGCGTTTCCTATCTGCCTCAGGAAGCTTCGGTCTTTCGCAAGCTGACGGTCAGCGAGAACATCAAGGCCGTGCTTGAACTGCAGAAGTTGCCCCGGGACGAAATCCACAGCCGCCTGGAAGCACTGCTGGAAGATCTGCATATCGCCCACATCCGCGACAACAGTGCCGCCTCGCTTTCCGGCGGCGAGCGTCGGCGCGTCGAGATCGCCCGCGCGCTGGCCACCCGCCCGCGCTTCATCCTGCTGGATGAACCCTTTGCCGGTGTCGATCCGATCGCAGTTCTGGAGATTCAGAAGATCATCCGCTTTCTCAAGGAGCGGAACATCGGCGTGCTCATCACCGATCACAACGTGCGGGAAACGCTGGGCATCTGCGACCGCGCGTACATCATCAACGAAGGCTCGGTGCTTGCATCGGGCCAGCCGGATGAAATCATCTATAATGAAGCTGTAAGAAAAGTGTATCTGGGCGAGAACTTCCGCCTGTGATCCGGGCCCCAAAACCCTCACGAAAAAACTGATCCGGCCGTTCCGCGCCGAGCATGAAACCCGCCCTCCAACTCAAGCTTTCGCAGCACCTTGCGCTGACGCCGCAACTGCAGCAGTCGATTCGTCTGCTCCAGCTGTCGACGCTTGAACTCAATCAGGAGCTGGAAAAATATCTGCTCGAGAACCCGCTGCTCGAACGCGAGGATGAGGATGGTTATGCGCCATCGGCCCCGTCATCGAACAACGGTGACAATTCGCAGGAGGAGCGCGGCGAGCGTGGGGAGCATGGGGACGGCGCCGACAACCGCGAACAGCAAGCCGAAACTTCGGAATCAGAAGACAGCCGCCCGAATACCGACGAAGAAGGTTGGCCCGGTGACGGCAGCTATGCTGCCAGCCCCTCGGGGAACAGCAGCGGCAGCGATGATGACGACAACGATTATCAGGATATTCAGGCTGCCACTACCTCGCTTTCCGACCATTTGATCTCGCAGTTGGGGGTTACCCAGTTGCCGGATCGCGACCGGATGCTGGTGCGGGTGCTGATCGAAGCGCTCGATGAAGACGGTTATCTGTCGCAAACGCTCGAAGAACTCGCGGAAATCATGCCGCCCGAGCTCGAAATCGAGCCCGAAGAACTGCAGATCGCACTGAAACACCTGCAGCACTTCGAGCCTACTGGCGTTGGTGCCCGCAACGCCCAGGAATGCCTGGCGCTGCAGCTCGAAACGCGGCCCGCCGACCCGGCACGCGATCTGGCCCTGATCATCGCCCGCCAGCACCTTGAACTGTTGGCCGCGCGCGATTTTTCGAAGATCAAGAAGCTGACCGGCTGCGACGATGATGCGCTGCGCACCGCCCACGCGCTGATCAAGAGCCTCAATCCACGCCCCGGGGCGCAATATGCGCCGCTCGATGCCCGCTACATCATCCCGGACGTGATCGTCAAAAAAGTGCGCCATCAATGGCTGGCCAGCATCAACCCTGACGCTTACCCACGCCTGCGCATAAATCGCCTTTATGCCCAAGTCCTCGCCGGGCACCGGGGCTCCGGCCTCTCCGGGCAGTTGCAGGAAGCCCGTTGGCTGATCAAGAACGTACAGCAGCGTTTTGATACCATCCAGCGCGTTTCGCAAACGATTGTTGACCGCCAGCGCCAGTTCTTCGAACATGGCGAGGTGGCCATGCGGCCTTTGGTGTTGCGCGAGATCGCCGATATCCTCGGCCTGCATGAATCCACGGTATCGCGCGTAACGACGCAGAAGTACATGGCGACGCAGCGCGGCATCTTTGAATTGAAGTATTTTTTCGGCAGCCACGTCGCCACCGATACCGGGGGCGCCTGCTCGGCCACCGCTATCCGCGCTTTGATCAAGCAGCTGGTGGGGGCCGAAGATCCGAAAAAACCGCTGTCTGACAGTCAGATAGCGGACATCCTTGGCCAGCAGGGCATTGTTGTCGCACGACGAACGATTGCAAAATATCGAGAAGCGCTCAACATCCCGCCGGTCAATCTACGCAAGAGCCTGTGAAAGGAGCCACACCATGAACCTGCAAATCAGTGGACACCACCTCGAAGTGACCCCTGCCATCCGGGAATACGTCACCGCCAAACTTGAGCGCGTCACGCGCCACTTCGATCATGTGATCGACGTGAACGTGATCCTCACCGTGGAGAAACTGAAGCAGAAAGCCGAAGTGACGTTACACGTCCCCGGCAAGGACATTTTTGTCGAAGCCGATGACGGCGACCTGTACGCTGCCATCGACAATCTGGTCGACAAGCTTGACCGTCAGGTCCAGAAATACAAGCAGAAGCTTCAGGACCACCACCGCAGTGACAAGGAGGCCGTCCGCAGCATTGCGGCCGAATGAGCCACTTCTGAGCGAATAGCGGCGGGCTTGAGTTTCGACCTTAATCCCGCCGCCTCTCTCCGCATCCGAACTGTTATTCCTACCCGACGCCCCACGGCGCTTCCCGCATGAGCCTACTAGCCAACCTGCTGCCGGCCGAGAATATCCTTCTCGACCTTGAAGCAAGCAGCAAGAAGCGTGTTTTCGAACAGGCCGGCCTGATCTTCGAAAATCATCAGGGCATTGCCCGCTCGTCCGTTTTCGACAGCCTGTTCGCCCGCGAAAAGCTGGGCTCTACGGGTCTCGGTCAGGGCGTCGCCATTCCGCATGGCCGCATCAAGGGGTTGAAGGAGGCACGTGGCGCTTTCCTGCGCTTGGCAGCGCCGGTACCTTTCGATTCGCCTGACGGCAAGCCAGTCTCGCTGCTCTTCGTGCTGCTGGTTCCGGAACAGGCCAACGAACTGCACCTGCAGATCCTGTCCGAGCTGGCCCAGCGCTTTTCCGACCGCAGCTTTCGCGATGCACTGACCGCTGCGCCAGACGTCAACGCCGCACGCCAGCTGTTCATCAGCTGATTCCTTCTCCGGATCGACGATACCCGCCATGCGCCAGTTCAGCATTGCCCAGCTCTTCGAAGATCACCGGGAAAAACTGCAGCTCAACTGGATTGCTTCGGTCGGCACCGACCGCCAGCTTGAACTTAAGGACACTGGCAACTACGGCGCCGACATCATCGGCCACCTCAACCTGATTCACTCCGAGCGGCTGCAGGTCATCGGCCAGGCCGAATATGACTGGGCCAACCGCGTCAGCCCGAAGCGTCTGACAACCCAGATTTCCGAACTCATCGCCGACAACCCGCCGGGCATCATCTTCGCCGACGGCCTCGAAGCGCTGCCGATCGTGCTTGAAGCCTGCGAGGCCAGCGGCACGCCATTATTTACCAGCCCGAAACCCTGCTCGGCGGTGATCGACCTGCTGCGCATCTATCTTGCCCGGCGCATGGCCGACACCACCTCGGTGCACGGTGTCTTCATGGACGTGCTGGGCATGGGCGTGCTGATCACCGGCGACTCCGGCGTAGGCAAAAGCGAACTGGCACTCGAGCTGGTTTCACGCGGCCATGGCCTCGTAGCCGACGACGTCGTCGAGCTGGCCCGCCTGGCGCCGACGACGCTGGAAGGCCGCTGCCCAGGCATGCTGCGCGATTACCTGGAAGTGCGCGGTCTCGGCCTGCTCAATATCCGCACCATCTTTGGCGAAACCGCCTCGCGCCGGAAGATGAAGCTCAAACTCATTGTCCATCTGCAGAAGCCGCAGGCCGGTGTCGATGCTCCCCGTCTGCCGCTGGATGCGCAGACGCAGGAAATCCTTGGCGTACCGATTCGCAAGGTGCTGATTCCGGTCGCCGCCGGCCGCAACCTGGCCGTTCTGCTCGAAGCCGCCGTGCGCAACAGCATCCTGCAACTGCGCGGCATCGACAGCATGCAGGAATTCGTTTCCCGTCAGCAACGCGCCTTGCTTGACGATGACATCTGAAACCGGCCTATAATCGGTTCGGCTATACCTGCGCACTGCTGTTTTCCAACCGCCGTTCGCCAACATTCCACTTATATCGCTTGGAGGAGTACCTGATGAAACTCGCCGTTGCCCTGATCTCCCTGGCCCTCGCCACCGGCTCCGTCTTTGCTGCCGAAGAGAAAAAAGCAGATGCGCCGAAGAAGGAACCGACCGCCGCCCAGAAAGCCCAGCAGGACAAGATGAAGGCCTGCAACGAAAAGGCCACCGACAAGAAGGGCGACGAACGCAAGGCATTCATGAAGCAGTGCCTGTCCGGCGGCAATGCCGCACCGTCCGCATGCGAAGGCCAGGCTGCCGAGAAAAAACTGGCCGGCGCTGCCAAATCGAGCTTCGTGAAGAAGTGCGAAACCGACGCCAAGGCTGGCGCAGCCCCGGTTGCGGCACCCGCAGCTGCCCCTGCAGCCGCTCCCGCGGCAGCACCTGCTCCGGCAGCGAAGTAAGACCTGTCTCTGACAAAAATGCCGGCCAATTGTGGGCCGGCATTTTTTTTGACAGAATCACCCAGTTACCCGTCATTTTCAGGCCACGTCCATGCGTAGATCCACCGCCAGGCTAGCACTTTCCCTTATGCTGGTTTCCCTCGCCCCATCGGCGTTGGCAGCCTTCAGCTTTTCCGAGGAAGAAGACAAGCAAAAGGCCGCCGAAGGCGCCAAAAAAGGCGGTGGAGCTGCAGTCTCCAGCGCCTGCCGGGAATCGCTGAAGAACCGCAAGGTGATGGTCGTTGTCGGCCAGCGCACCGCGCGCGGCACCGACGCCAACCAGAGCACCTACGGGTCGCACTTCGGCGCCATCAACAAGCGCCTGAAGAAGTTCGGCTTCAACACCTATACCCAGGAAGAGATCACCGCGCAGATCGCCCAGGCCGAAATCGACGCCTATTTCCGCAACGATCCCGATGCCGCGCTGAATGCGTCAAAGAAAATGGGCGCCGATTTCATCCTGCGCGGCGTCATTTCCAGCCGCTCGGCAATCAACCCGGTACTGCGCATTCCCGAGGTCTATGTCAGCATGGGTTTCACGCTCACTGCCGCCGACGGCAAGACCATCTCGGATGCGTCGGCCAGCGCCGATTCCTACTCCGGCACCGATACCCTCGGCATGGCTCTGATCCTGGTCAATGAGCAGGCAGACGGTGTCGTCGCCCGCCTGGCCAACGACTACTGCCGACACGCTGCGCCCGCCAAGGGCAAGTCCAAGTAATTCTCAAGGAGAACCTCCAATGAAACGCCTTCTGACCCTCATCGCCGGCTGCACCCTCAGTGCCGCGACGCTCGCCCAGCCGACTTTCGAAAGTCCGTCTCCCACCGCCGGCAGCGGCACCTCCGAGACCGCCAACCAGATGGCCGACAAGGCGATGTACAAGGAAATTTCCTACGCCAACGCCGGCAAACCTGGTCCGGCTTTGGTCGTCATACCCGGCGAGGTCAAGAGCAACAACGCGAGCTTCACGCAGAAATTCGGCCCGAACAACATTGCCGACTATGCCGAGCTGGAACTGGGCAAGGCCAACTTCAAGATTCTTGAACGCTCGGACATGGGCCCACTGCTCAATGAATTCCAGCTCGCCTATACGATGGGCGACCCTCAGGCTGCCCGCAAGATTCTGCAGAAAGGCAAGTTCAAGACCACCAAGTGGGTGGTGAAGTTCGACGTGCTCAAGGCCGAGCAGGTCGCTCAGGCCGACTCCGGCTTCGACGGGCGCGCCGTCGGCGCGCTGATCGGCATCTTCGGCGGTGGTCGCGGCGGTGCGGCCGGCAACGTCGTCGCCGGCTCGGTGCAGACCGGCGAATCGACCGGCGTCTGGATCATCGGCATGCGCTACAAGATCATCGACGCCAACACCACCGAACAGGTGGCCACCGGCTATGCCGAGGAAAAGATGGAGCTGGGCGCCAAATCGACTTCGGTCCTCGGCGTTTCCTCAGGCGCTTCCGGTGGTTTGACACTGGATTCACTGGTACAGCGCCTGGTCCAGAAGACCGTCTGGGAAATCGACAGCAAGCACAAGTAAGCCGTCGACCGCGACGAGGAGAAAAGCATGGCAGACCTACCGCAGAAGCTTGGCAAATACGAAATCCGGCGCGAGCTCGGCAAGGGCGCCATGGGCGTTGTGTACGAAGGCTGGGATGCCGGCATCGGCCGGCGCGTAGCGCTGAAGACAGTGCGCCGCGACCAGCTCGAAGGCGGTGAAGCCGCCGAACTGCTCTCCCGTTTCAAGCGCGAAGCGCAGGCGGCGGGCCGGTTGAACCACCCCAACGTAGTGGCGGTTTACGAATACGGCGAGGACGAAGGCACGGCCTTCATCGCCATGGAGTACATCGAAGGTCGCGAGCTCAAGGACATCTTCGACAAGAATGAGCGCGTCAAGCTGCCGGATGTACTGCAACTGATGACGCAGTTGCTGGACGCCATCGGTCATGCCCACGCCAACGGCATCGTGCACCGGGACATCAAGCCCGCCAACGTCTTCCTGCTGCCGGACGGACGCCTCAAGGTCGGCGATTTCGGCATCGCCCGCATGGAATCCTCCAACCTGACACAGGCCGGTTCGGTGCTCGGCACGCCGGCCTACATGTCGCCGGAGCAGTTCATGGGACAGACGGTTGACGGCCGTTCCGACCTTTTCTCGGCTGGCGTCATCCTCTATCAGTTCCTGACCGGCGAGAAGCCCTTTACCGGCCAGCTCACGACGATCATGCACAAGGTGCTGAAAGAAGATCCGATTGCGCCCTCGGAATTGAATGTGCAGGTGCCGGCAGGGTTTGACGGCTTGATCCGGAAGGCACTGGCAAAGCGGCCGGATGAACGCTTCCAGAATGCGCAGGCTTTCATCTCGGCCCTGCAGACCGCGGTCAACCAGCCGGGAGTCGACAACGATGCCACGCTGATCGGCGCCTCTGCAGACGCAGACGCCACCCTGCTTCCGGGCGGTGACACGCCACAGGTTGGCAAGCCAGGGATACCAGCGGCCCCAGCTCCAGCGAAGCCGACGACCCCCTCCACAACGGCCGAGGCATCGTCACAGCCGGCTACGCCGGCTTCCCCGCCCATGGCCGCGCCCCCAAAACGCTCGCCGGCAATGGCGCTGGCCATCGTCGGCGGCCTTGCCGCCGTCGGTCTCGGTGCCGGCGCCTGGTTGATGCTAGGCAAAGACGCCTCTGCGCCGAGCGGCTCGGCTGAAGTCGCGGTGACCTCGCCGGCGACTGCGCCAGCCGCATCAAGTGCTATGAACGACAAGGAAATGGTCATTACTGCCGTTGGCTACGCGGATCCGAGCGACCCCCGTTTTGCCAACGATCCAGGCCTGCTCAAGGCTGAGCTGCGCGAGGACGCCAAGCGCCAGCTGGTGGAAAAAGCGCTGGCACTTTATGTGCAAAAACAGTCGCTCTCCGACAACTATGAATTGGTCCGTACCAAGCTGCTGCCGCGCAGCAACGAATTCATCTCCGCCGTGCTGCAGGAAGACCCGCCGCAGACCGGCAAGGACGGACTGGCGTCGGTGACCACGCGTGCCCGGGTCAACATCCGGCAGGTGCAGCAATCACTGAACCAGATGTCCCGCGAGGAGCGGGTGGAATTCATCCGCAACAACGGCGATCCGAAGATTTCGGTGGCCATCACCACCAAGCCGGAAGAAGGCGCCGTCGTGCGCTCGCCCGTGGCGGAAAACATCCTCAAGGAGCGCATCCATTCGTTCGGCTTCCGTACCTGGAGCGAAGAGGGTCAGAAGGGCGCCGATTTCGCCGTCAGTGGCGAGGCCAAGTTCAAGAAACTTTCGGCAAAACTTGCTGCCTCCGGCATTACCGTCGAAAAAACCGTGCTTACTTCCTGGACGGTAAAGGCCGTGGACAAGGCGAGCGGGGAGGAAATCTACTTCAATACGCAGATTCCCGAGCAGATGAGCTGGGCCACCGACGATCAGGCCTTGCGCGACATCGGCAAACTGATCGGCGACGAGTTTTCGAAAGGCTTTTTCCTCTCGCACTTCCATTTCACTGGCCAGAAGGTGCGCCTGAAGCTCACCGGCTTGCCGGACAGCAAGAGCACAGCCCTGCTGCAGCGAGAGATCAGCGGGCTGCGCAACGTGCTTGACCTGAAGTCAGCCGGCTCAGACGGTTTCGATGCCGAGCTGGCCGGTGGCGGCAACCCCGCCGATCTGGTCGCCTCGACGATCGTGCAACCGCTCAACGCCAAGCTGGGCAAGACCTGCTTCTCGGTTGCCGGCACCAGCGGCAGCAATATCGGCATCGCGCTCGATGCCGCCTGCAAGGACCCGGCCACCCTGTCGCGACTCGATACCTTGCCGCCAGCCGCACTCTATGAAGCGCCCGTTGAACGTCGAAAGGCGATCGTGAAAAATCCGGATACGCTGAGAAAACTGAGCATCTGACTGAGCATCTGAAAAAGCAACGGGCGGCGGGGAGAATCCCCGCCGCCCGTTTCAATTTGTCTTAGCGCCTGCCACCAGGCGCTCCACGTCAGATGTGTTCGAACTCCGCGATATCGGCATTCTCGCTCCCCGCCGACGATGCAAACGAAATACGGCCGCTGCCACGCAGCACCAGATCTTCCC
>JAUPVD010000244.1 GCA_030917225.1 Pseudomonadota bacterium | reverse complement strand
TGCCGCTTGCGGGTTTGCCATGTCGGGAACAAGCAGGGCAAAGTCGGCGCCGTTGAGACGCGCTGCCAGCGCTTCCGGCAGTGACGTTGCTGCATTGCCGAGAACCTTGCCAAAGCAACGCAGCAGCTCGTCGGTGGCCTCGCGTCCCAGGGACTGGTTGACCGTTGCCAGATTGGCCAGACGGGCAATGAACACCGTGCCCCCGGCGGAATTGTCATCCTGTGTCGCTTCGCGCAGGCGGGCCATGAAATAGCTGCGGTTAGCGAGCCCGGTCAGTGCGTCGCAGTTGGCCTCTCGACGCACTGCCTCCAGCCGCCCGGCCTCCTCCTCGAACATATCCTTCAGCCGGGTCACGGTGGCATTCATGGCCGTGGCCAACTGTTTGAGCTCCGGCACATCCGGCTCTTCAATGGTGATGAAGCGACGCTCGGAAATAGCCCGTGCCTGCCCGATGACAGCGTTCAGCGGCTGGCGCAGCCGGCGCAGAACGAGGGCGCCAAGGTAGCCGCCAACCAGACCGGCCAGTGACAACGCCGCAATCATCTCCAGCGTGCTTGACCACAGCGCCCGGTAGGCGAAGCGGCTGTGGCTGACCAGATGGACGGTACCGACCTGTTTCCAGCCACTGGAAATCTGTGCCTCGCCCGGGCTGGCGGTAATCGGAAAGCGACGAACGAACCATTCCGGTGCATCGAAATCACCCGCTGCTGCGCGTCGCTCAACGATGGTTTTGCCCTCCGGGTCGGTCACGCGCACCAGCTCGTAGTTGCCGCTGTCAAACAGTGCCGCCGCCGTCAGCTCGATATCGATCGCATCGGGCTGTTTCTGCGACAGCGCAAGGGCCAGTGCGGTGGCGTTGTCGGCGTTCTTCAGTGTCAGCTGCTGCGAGAGATAGGCTCTAGCCGCCAGCGTTGAAGCGAGCAGGCTGCCGCCCAGGGCGAGCAAGGTGCTGATGATGATGGCGAGCCACAATTGTCGGTACATGGACATGGATCAGTCCCCTTCGAAAACGAGTGTATTGAGTATCTTCATTTGAAGCCTTCGGCGCGTGCGCGACGCATCAGGTCGTCCCAGCGTGAGAGCTTGCTGGTACCGCCGGTCGAGGCAGCCGCGTTGCCGGCGATACCGGCATAAATCCCCTGACTGTTGAAACTGAAAACAGGCACCAGATCGGGCCGCTTCGAGGCGGGTTTGATCGCCGGGTCCAGGTTGTCGAGTACCAGTGGCTCGGCAGAGGGGCTGGCGTAGTAGGCCAGCACCATGTGCGCCCGCTGGCTGGAGCCTTGTCTGGCCTTGACGTAGATCAGCCGCATCTTGCTGACCGGCACGCCGGCCTGCAGCAGGGAGTAGTACTTGATAATGGAAAAATCTTCGCAGTCGGCTCGCCCGCGGCCGATCGTTTCCAGTGGGGTCGCCCAGTAGTCGGTCTGGTTCCAGATCGTCAGGTCTTCATCAAAAACGATGTTGCGGTTGAAGAAATCGTTAAAACGCTTGAGTTTCTCTGATTCGGGCTGTTTTTTCACGGCCTCAAGCTGCGCTTGCCAGTCTTGCAGCAGGTTGATTCTGGCGGGGCCAAAGCGTACGATCAGTTGCTGTTGCAAACTGGCGAAGTTCAGATCAGCAAAGGCGATGCCGAGCCAGAGCGGCATCAACGCAGCAACGATCAGCGTCCGGAAAGTGTGCCAGAACGTGCGTTTTGTTGCGGAATGTGGAATATTCGTGAAATTATGCACGAGAACTTGGAGAAATCCCGGTGTAGAATCCGCCGCTTGGTATGGCTAGTTTGCCCCCTCAGAGAAATCAATGCAAAGAAGAATTCTAGAACTGTCGGTGATTGCCGCTGCTCTGTGCGTATTTGGCACGGGCGCCGCCGCGACAGAAAAAAAATTGCCGCACCGAACGCTCAAGGAGGTCGCCCAACAGGCGGTGCTCAACAGCCCGGAGGTGCGTGCACGCTGGCATGCCTTCCAGGAAACCAGCGAAGAAGTCGGTGTCGTGCGCGGCGGCTTTTTGCCGCGTATCGATGCCACCGGTGGCAAGGGCAAGGAAAAGCTCGACCAGCCGAGCGCCGGCATCAATGACAACGACTACACGCGAAAAAATTACACCCTCAGCCTCAACCAGATGCTGTTTGACGGCTTGCTCACCTACAACGAAGTCAAACGCGCCGGCCGTGCCAGGCTGGTGCGCTATTTCGAGTTTCTCGATGCCTCCGAGAACATCGCGCTGGAGTCTTCACGTGCCTATCTCGATGTCGTGCGCTATCGCTACCGCGTGCATCTGGCCGAGCAGAACTACATTCAGCACCGCATCGCCTTTGAGCAGTTGAAGCGCCGGGCCGAATCCGGCGTCGGTCGTCGTGTTGACGTCGAGCAGGCCGGCAGCCGGCTGGCGCTGGCCGACGTCAACCTGACAACCGAAATGGCCAACCTGCACGATGTCACGGCGCGCTTTACGCGCATCGTCGGCGAGGTGCCGCCGGCCGTGGCGTTCGTACCGGCGCAGCTTTCGAGGGGCGTGCCCGGTTCGATGGATACCGCGCTGGACACTGCCTTGAAACACAATCCGGCGCTGCGCGCCTCGGTCGAGAACAGCGAAGCCGCACAGTATGAGCTGTCGGCTCGGCGCTCGGCCTTCATGCCCAAGCTGGAGCTGCGTGCGCGCACCGAAAATATCGACAACTATCAGGGCACGTCCGGCGAGCGCACCAACAACGTGGTCGAGGCCGTTGTTACCTACAACCTGTTCAACGGCTTTTCCGATGTCTATCGCAACCGCCAGTATGCGGAGCGCAAGAACATCGCCCTCGACCAGCGCGAAAAGGCTTGCCGCGACATGCGCCAGACGCTGTCGATCGCCTACAACGACATCAGCCGCCTGAACGACCAGCTTTCCTTCATCGGCATTCAGGTCAGACTGGTCCAGAAAACGCGAGACGCGTATCGCGACCAGTTCAACATCGGCCAGCGTTCCTTGCTCGACCTGCTGGATACCCAGAACGAACTGTTCAACGCCCAGCTGGCTCAGGTGAATGCCGATGCCGATTTGTCGCTGGCCTATGTGCGCAGCTTTGCCGGCATGGGGCGTCTGCTTGAGCAACTGGGTCTGAAGCAGGTCGATCCGGAGGGTGCCCCGGGTGAGGACGAAATGACCAAGCCGCAGCTTGATCAGCTCTGTCCGCCAATCGCCCTGACATCGTCGGCGGTCGATCGTGAAAGCCTCAACTACCGTGCGCTGGAAGCGATGAATACTAATGCCTCGCTGATCGGCGGCACGGTTCCCGGCCTGGCCGCGGCAGCGGCTGTCGAGGCGCCGGCGGTGGTTGCCGACGAGGGGGCCGTGGTTGTGGATTCCGAGGTTGAGGCACGCATCGCCGCCTGGTCCGCCGCCTGGTCCGCCAAGGAAGTTGCCGCTTACCTTGCCTTCTACGCGCCTGAGTTCAAGCCTGAGGGCGCGCTTTCCCGTGCCGACTGGGAGGCCGTCCGCAGCAAGCGTCTGCAGCGCCCGGGCGGTATTCGCATCGACGTCTCAAAGCTGGAAGTGGTCATGCGCGGCAAGGAAGTGGCCGTAACTACCTTCCGCCAGGATTACACGGCGGAAGGTCTGCGCGATACCAGTGACAAGGTGCTGGAATGGAAGAAAATCGACGGCCAGTGGAAGATCGTACGCGAAGTAGCGCGGACGGTCGGTCCGCGTGGTCAGTGAGGTTGCAGGAATGAAGCTGGAAAACATTAAACGTCCGATATCAACGCTGTCAGCGTTGGCTGCCGTGCTGCTGGCCGCCAACGCCTGGAGCGCGCCACCACCTTCGGTCCTGCCACCAGAGGCACCCAACCTTTCAGCACCTCCGGCGGCCCTCGTTCCTCCCCCGAGCTACAAACCGCAGGCCAGTACACTGGAGAAGATCCGCAATTACGGCGCCATCTACCTCGGTCACCGCGATGCCTCGATTCCGTTTTCCTACATGGACGATGACGGCAAGGTGCATGGCTATTCGTGGGAGCTGTGCCTGCGCATAGCTGATGCAGTGAAGGCCCGGCTCAACCTGCCAGAACTGCCCGTCGTGCCCGTGCCGGCTTCTTCCAGCACACGCATCATGATGGTCGAGACCGCCACCATCGACCTTTACTGCGGCTCATCGACCAATACCGATCAGCGTGCGCGCTATGTCAGCTTCAGCAACACTTACTTCGTCACCGGCATCAAGGGCCTGGTGCGCAAGAATTCGGGGATCAAGTCGATTGCCGATCTGCAGGGCAAGACAATCATTACCACGGACGGTACGACATCTGACACTTACGTGAAAGCTGCGGCGACCCGGCGCAACGTCTTCGTCAATTACCGCTCGGCGCGCAGCCACCGCGATGCCTTCAACGATGTTCTCAATGGCAAGGCCGACGTGTTTGTCCTTGATGACATCCTGCTTCATGGCTTGCTGGCGGAAACGCCGCAGGCAGAGGCCTACAAGCTGGTACTGGTCGACGAAAGCTTCGGTTATGAACCTTATGGGCTGATGTTCCGCCGGGGCGATCCCGACTTCAAGAAGCTGGTCGACGAAACGCTGGTCGGCCTGATGAAGAGCGGCGAGATCGAGCGCATCTATGCCAAATGGTTTCTCTCGGCGGTCCCGCCGAAGGGGATCAACCTCAATGTGCCGTTGAGCCCGGAACTCAAGCAGCTGTTCCAGACACCGAACGACCGCGGCATCTGACGTTGCCTCACAGGCTGGCGCCGTGGGCGACCAGCCAGTAACGCGCAAACTTGCCCAATGCCATGAACAGGGCGCAGGGCAGCCAATACAAGCGCAACCAGCCGGCGGCTACGCACAGCGCATCACCGATCAGTGGCACCCACGACAGCAACAGCACGGGTGCGCCCCAACGGCGAACCCGTTCGAGCTGCGGCAGCGCCGCCATGCCTTGCCATTTCGGCAGCCAGCGACCGCAGGCCCAGGAGGTCATGCCGCCCAGCGTGTTGCCAAGCGTGGCCAGCAGCAAGGCGACCCAGAACTGATCCGGGTAGGCGCGGAGGAAGGCGAAGAGTAGCGCTTCCGAGCCGCCCGGCAACAGCGTCGCGGCCAGGAAGCTGGCGGCGAAAAGCCCGGCCAGCCCGGCCTCGGCCGAAATGCCGAGTGAAATGTTCAGCCAGTCCAAGGTGTTAGAATTCCCGGTCCATTAGAAGAGAAGAAGCGCACCATGCACCCGGATTATCTGGAAAAAATCCTCAACGCGCAGGTTTACGACGTTGCCATCGAATCGCCGCTCGATCCGGCGCCCAATCTTTCGGCACGCATCGGCAACCCCATTTACCTCAAGCGCGAAGACATGCAACCGGTGTTCTCCTTCAAGCTGCGCGGCGCCTACAACAAGATCGTCAAGCTTTCGCCGGAGAAGCAGAAGCGGGGCGTCATCTGCGCGTCTGCTGGCAATCATGCCCAAGGCGTGGCGCTATCGGCAGCCAAGCTCGGCTGCCGGGCGGTCATCGTGATGCCGACGACGACGCCGCAGATCAAGATTCAGGCAGTCAAGAATCGCGGTGGCGAAGTGGTGCTCGCCGGCGATTCCTACGACGATGCCTACGCGCATGCGCTCGAGCTG
>JAUPVD010000243.1 GCA_030917225.1 Pseudomonadota bacterium | reverse complement strand
TGGTGGGCATGAATCCGGTGGTGGTGCATGGTGGCGGACCGCAGATCGAGACGGCCCTGAACCGCCTGGGCAAGAAAGGCGAGTTCATCCAGGGCATGCGCGTGACCGACGCCGAGACCATGGAGGTGGTCGAGATGGTGCTCGGGGGCCAGGTGAACAAGGAGATCGTCAACCTGATCAACAAGCACGGCGGCAAGGCCGTGGGCCTCACCGGCAAGGACGCCGGCTTCATCCGCGCCAAGAAGCTGCTGATGCAGAAGCACGGCGCCCCGGTGGGCGACCTGATCGACGTCGGCCAGGTGGGCGAGATCACCGGCATCGATCCCAGTCTGATCTCCTTCCTCGACCAGGGCGACTTCATCCCGGTGATCGCGCCGATCGGCGTGGGCGAGGAGGGCGAGACCTACAACATCAACGCCGACGTGGTCGCCGGCAAGATCGCCGAAGTGCTCAAGGCCGAGAAACTGGTGCTGCTGACCAACACCCCGGGCGTGCTTGACCAGAAGGGCAACCTGATCACCGGCATCACGCCCAAGCAGATCGACGACATGGTCGAGGACGGCACCCTCTCCGGCGGCATGCTGCCGAAGATCGGCTCGGCGCTGGATGCGGCCAAGAACGGTGTGAAGAGCGTGCACATCATCGACGGCCGCGTCGAACACGCACTGTTGCTCGAAATCCTGACCGACCACGGCGTCGGCACGATGATCAAGAGCCATTAAGCCAGGATTCTGGCGCAATTTACAATGCAACGAGCCGAGCGCCCTATTCAAGGGCGCTTTGCTTATGTGCATCTACCGGCGTAATTTTCACGATGCCCGCTGAACGCACCTGGCTGTTCGACCTCGACAACACACTGCACAACGCCAGCCCGCACATCTTTCCGCACATCAACCGCTCGATGCGCGACTATATCGAGCGGCACCTCGGCGTCGATACCCACGAGGCAACGCGCATCCGGCAGGAATACTGGGATCGCTACGGCGCCACGCTGACCGGCATGATGCGTCACCACGGTACCGACCCGCGCCACTTCCTGTGGGAAACCCACCAGTTCGAGGACTTGCACCGCATGGTCGTTTTCGAGCGCGGGTTGAAGGCGATGCTGCAGCGACTGCCCGGTCGCAAGATCATCTTCTCCAATGCCCCGCGCCACTACACCGACGCCATCCTGCGTCTGGCCGGTATCCGCCAGCAGTTTCAGGCGGTCTATTCGGTCGAGCAGCTTCGCTTCAAGCCGAAGCCGGCCATTGATGGCTTCCTGCGCATCCTGCGGCAGGAACGACTCGAAGCTGCGCAATGCGTCATGGTCGAGGACAGCTTGGCCAACCTTGCCACCGCCAAAAAGCTCGGGATGAAAACGGTGTGGGTGAGCGCCGGCTTACGCCGCTCGGTCCATGCAGACGTAAAACTGAATGCAATCACCCTCTTGCCACAATATCTCGGCCGGCTATAATCCCCGCCAGCAATAAATCAATAATAAGGGAGCGAGACATGCCGAAGCCCGGCGAACGGAAGCTGCAGATTCTGCAGACGCTGGCAGAAATGCTGGAGAACCCGAAGGGGGAGAAGATCACCACCGCTGCGCTGGCGGCCCGACTCGACTGCTCGGAAGCAGCGCTCTACCGCCACTTCGCCAGCAAGGCCCAGATGTTCGAGGGGCTGATCGAGTTCATTGAATCCAGCCTGTTTTCGGTCATCAATCAGGTGCAGGCCGAAGAAACTGACGGCATCAAGCAGATCGAACACATTGTTGCGCTGCTGCTGCGCTTTGCCCAGAAAAACCGCGGCATGACCCGGGTGCTGATCGGTGAGGCGCTGGTCAACGAAAACGAACGCCTGCAGGCCCGCATCAATGCCCTGCTCGACAAGGTGGAAGCCGCCCTCAAGCAATCGCTGCGTGTTGCCTCGACACAGGAACGCGTCGACGCCAACCTCGATTTCGGCGCCATGGCCAATGTATTGGTCAGCTTCGCCATCGGGCGCTGGCAGGCCTACGCCAAATCCGGCTTTGCCCGCGAGCCGCTGGCGCAGTGGCCGCAGCAATGGCCGATGCTGGCGGTGGCCATGCTGGCCAGCCGGAGTGCCTGAATCCATGAATCCAAATCACCTGACCTCCTCCAACGTTTTCGGGAAGAAACGATGAGAAGAAACCGTAGCGCATTATTGCTTGTTGCTGCCGCAACCGTCGGCCTGCAACTGCTCGTCTCCGGATGCAGCACCGCACCGCCCCAGCAGAAGGCAGAAGCTGCGCCACAGGCAGAGCCCGTAAAGCGAGCGGATGTCGCGCAACTGGAAAATGTCATTCAGCGCGTCGAACGTGCCAGCATCGATCTCGGCGACGGCTTGACCTTCGACTACACGATCGAGCGCAAGAACTCGTCGGTGAATGCCAAGGCCTGCTTCGCCTTCATCACCGGCGCCATCCGCAACGACTCTTCGCGCACGCTTGACCGCCGCTCGGTCCTCGATGTGGTCATCGTGCAAAGAGACAAGCGCTATTTCCGCGATCTGGTAAACCCGGTCAAGGACATCCAGCCTGGCAGCACCGGGCTGGTCCAGTTGATCACCTCACCGATTCACCGGAACGGCTGCCCGGCGTACGACCTGGTGCGCGTGTCATTGCGCAAGGTCACGTAAGCAGCGCCACTGGTTCCAGATGAAAAGACCCGCAGCACGCGGGTCTTTTTTTGTCACCGATAGCGGCCCTCTTCAATGAGCGCCGCGCCTTGCCAAGCGTGTGTCGAACACAGCGTTTTCGTCAGTTCCACTGCCTGACGGGAAACCGCATTCGCAGCGGCCGACAGCGGTATGTGCTTTGAGGCGCACAGCGCCAATCTGCGGGTGAGGGGCGGGCTCTTGACGGGCACGGCGCACAGACTGCCGGCTGCCAGTTCATGCTGCAGCGGCATTAATGGCAGCAGGGTGTGCCCGAGGCCGGCCAGCAGCGTCGTGCGCAGGATGCTGATCGAACTGATGTCGGCGATGACGTTCGGCGCCGGCAGGCCATGTGCCCGTGCCGCAGCATCGATGATCGGGCGCACACCGTGGGGATGGGCGGGCAGGATCAGCGGCAGGGCCAGCGCCCGTTTAAGGGGCACGGCGGCGCGCGGACGATCCGGCGCCGAGGCGGGCGAGATCAGCGCCAGGTGCTCGT
>JAUPVD010000242.1 GCA_030917225.1 Pseudomonadota bacterium | reverse complement strand
TAAGGCAGGAGCTAAAAGAAGCGCCTACCCGGTTTTTTGGCCGCGATACCAGCGCGGGTAATAGCGCTGAACCGCTTCCGAATGCGATTCCAGGGCGTGGCAGCGATCCAGCTGGAAGGGCTTGTTGCCGCTGTCAGCATTGTCCTGCACGTCACTGGCGAAAGTCTGTAGTGCTGCGGTCGGCAGATACATCACCAGTTCGGTGATGTGCGAGCACCCATGGATACCGGAGAGTCGCTCCTTCACAGCCTTGCGGAAGCCATGGAAGAGATTCATTCCGACAAGATACTTGCTGTAATCCGGCGCGATCGACATGCAGTGCACGTCATAGGGCGCCGCATCGCTGCTGGCACAGGCATCGAGCACGTTCATCTGCTGGTCGATGGTGATGCGCACCCACATGTCGTGCACCGGATCTCCCTTGGGGATGACCTTGGACGAGATCGGGTAGTCGTGATTCTTGGTGTCGGTGATGCGCGCCTCGATGTCCCAGCAGCCGTCAACGCGCTTGTACCCGTTCAGCTGGACGCTGCGCAGGTGCATCAGCTTGCGCTCGGCACTGGGGGGCGGCAGGGGCATAGTCGAGTATCCGGGGGAAAACATTTTGTCTTTTATTAGCCGGCAAATAATAGCATAAAAGCTAGGGGTTCTGCCGACGGAAATTCATAATTATGAATTTCCGTGAAGCCGCGGCCCGCTAACCTGCGGACTGCAGGCCATACTTCCTGATCTTGTCGTGCAGCGTCGTTTTGGCGATGCGCAAGGCCTCGCTGGTCCGTGCCAGGCTTCCCTCCTGCCGGTTCAGCTCGGCGGCAATCAGCGAACGCTCGAAACGCTCCACCGCCTCGGCCAGCGGCAAGCCACGGTCGATCACTTCGGCCGGCACCATCACATCCTGGCGCAGCCCCAGGGCAAAGCAGTCGGCGGCATTGCGCAACTCGCGCACGTTGCCGGGCCAGCCATGGGCCATCAGGCGATGAACCTCTTCCGGCTCGACCACCGGCACGGGTCGCTGATATCTTTCCGCCGCCTGCCCGAGAAAATGCTCGAACAGCAGCGGGATGTCTTCGCGCCGCTCACGCAGCGGCGGCAGGTCGATGGTCACCACGTTGAGGCGGTAGTAGAGATCGGCACGGAATCGATCGCCCTGCGCCAGCACCGACAGATCTTCCTTGGTCGCGGCCACCACGCGGCAGGCCACCTTGATCGACTGGTTCGACCCGAGGCGTTCCAACTGACGCTCCTGCAGCACACGCAGCAGCTTGATCTGCATCGGCACCGGCATGGTTTCCACTTCATCAAGGAAGAGCGTGCCGCCAGGGGCGTGCTCGATCTTGCCGATGCGCCGCTTCTGCGCACCAGTGAAGGCGCCGGCCTCGTGACCGAACAGTTCGCTGTCGAGCAGCGTCTCCGGCATGCCGCCGCAATTGAGCGCAACGAAGTTGCCCTTGGCGCTGGGGCCATGGTCATGCAGGCAACGCGCTACCAGTTCCTTGCCGGTCCCGGTTTCGCCACGGATCAGCACATCGACGGCAGAACCCGCCACCTCCTGTACGCGCCGACGTACGGCCTCCATCTGCGTCGAACGTCCGATCAGCGCCGCCTCGACGCCCTCGCGATGTTCCAGTCGCCGACGCAGGGTCTCGACTTCCAGCGTCAGCGCCCGCTTTTCCAGCGCCCGCTGCACCACCTCGACCAGGTGCTCGGACGAGAACGGCTTGGGGATGAAATCGTAAGCCCCACTGCGCATGGCTTCCACCGCCAAGGTCACGTCGCCGTGGCCGGTGATCATGATCACCGGCAGGGCCGCCTCGATGCCGTGCGCCCAGCGGATGAAGGCCAGGCCATCCATGCCGGGCAAGCGCATGTCGGTGACCACCACACCGGGGAACCCCGCAGCAATGCGCTTCTGCGCTTCCTCGGCCGAAGCCACGGCGTGCACCGGCATTCCCGCCAGTTGCATGGCCTGTTCGCAACCGAGGCGGACATGCGGATCATCTTCCACCAGCAGCACCGACAATTTTGTACTCATGAGTTTCCACTCTCAGCAGATTCAGGGGCGTGCTCGCCCGGCAACACGATGATAAAGCGCGCGCCGCCCCCGACACGATTTTCGGCCAGCAGGTCGCCGCCGAAATCGCGCACGATGTCGCGCGAAATAGCCAGACCAAGACCCAGGCCTTCGCCTGCACCCTTGGTCGTGAAGAACGGCTCGAAGAGACGGTTCAGCACGTCTTCCGGCAGGCCGCAGCCGGTATCCGATACCGACAGGCAGACGCAGCCATCGCTGCGCGCTTCGGCTGAAATTTCCAGCACACGCTCGGGGCTTGCGGTCATGGCGTCGGCTGCATTGCCGATCAGGTTGATCAGCACCTGCTGCAGGCGGTTCTGGTCGCACCACGAATAGCGTTCGCCGGCCACGCAGCGATTGTCCACCCGCACTCCTGATCGCCGCAACGACTGATCGAGGAGGAACAGCGCGCTGCCCACGGCATGCGCCACATCAACACGGCTGGGAACCGCCGGCGATTTTCGGGCAAAGGATTTCAGCGGCGTGATGATGCCGCCCATCTGGTCGGCCAGGTCGCAGACAATGCGCAAATTCTTCTCGGCCGTTGCAGCCTCGCCGCGCCGCATGAACTCCAGGGCATTGGCGGTGAGCGTGCGCACGGCACCGAGCGGCTGGTT